>CAIWVZ010000425.1 GCA_903916245.1 uncultured Planctomycetota bacterium
GAGGGCTCCACGTGGGTGCGGATGCGCTCTCGGAAAGCGCCCATGTACCGTCGGCCGATTTGCGGATGCGATCGAGGGTGGCGGCGACGGAGTGGGTGAAGCCCGCGACACCCGCACGGATGCGTGCCGTCGCACCGTCGATTCCGGCGACGACGTGAAGGGTCGTGAGGTCGGCGATTTCGTGGCGCAGACGACGTGCGAGATCGAAGGCCGATGCGTACGTCCCGAAGTCGCGGACGAGCACGGCGTGGCGCTCCGGGAGAGGACGCAGCCGGAGGGTGACTTCCGTCAGGATGCCGAGCGTTCCGAGGCTACCGACGTAAAGGCGGACGAGGTCGTAGCCGGTGACGTTCTTCACGACACGCCCGCCGGATTTCGTGATCCGGGCGTCGCCGTTCACGACGGTCATACCGAGGACTTGATCGCGCACCGGACCGCAGCGGCCCGCGAACGCCCCGTCGCGAGCGGCCGCCAAAGCGCCGCCGATGGTGGATCCGTCGTGGACGGCGTCGATCGCGACGAACTGGTGCGCGCCGCCGACCGCGCGTGCGATGTCCCGGAGGGAGGCCCCCGCTTCGACCGTCAACGTGAGGTCGCCCGCTTCGTGGGCGACGATGCGGTTCATCCGACGCGTGGAAAGTAGCAGCGCCTCCCGCGTGTCTCGACGCGTCCGCACGCCGCGCCCCGTTCCGATCGGGACGACAGCGAGCCCGCGTTCGCGGGCGAGTTCGACGACGGCGGTGATTCCCGCCGCGTCCGTGGGTGCCACGACGGGAGTCGAATGTGCGGGGTCACGCACGAGGGCGTCGGACCCGAGCCTGTCCCGCAGCGTATCGAAGAGCGGGCCGCTCACGTGGGCACCGCCTTCGGAGGCCGGGTTTCGGTGCAGGCGCGCGGTGTCGGAATGACTTTGCCCGGGTTCATGAGGCGCGTCGGGTCGAAGACGTCGCGGACGCGCTTCATCGCGTCGAGGTCGGCATCGTTGAAAAGGAGCGGCATGAATTCCTGTTTCTCGAGACCGATGCCGTGCTCGCCCGACAGCGAGCCTCCGACCGCGAGACAGGCTTCGATGATCTCTCGCCCCGCGCGGATCACGCGCTCGACTTCGTCGGGATCGCGTCCGTCGTAGGAGATGTTCGGGTGGAGGTTGCCGTCGCCGGCGTGGAACACGTTGGCGAGGCGTAATCCGTAGGCGTCGCAAATCGCACACACTTTTTCGAGGACCTCGGGCAACTTCGTGCGCGGTACGACGGCGTCTTGTACGTAGAGATCCGGCGCCAAACGACCCATGGCCCCGAAGGCGCCTTTGCGCCCGCGCCACAGCACCTTGCGTTGGTCCGGGTCGCGCGTCGACGAAATGCTCATGGCTCCCGCCGCTTCGAGGAGCGCCCGTGTTCTTGCGACGGATTCGCCCACGTCCTCTCCCGTACCGTCGAATTCGATCAAGAGCACCGCGCCCGCGTCGGTGGGATATCCGGCGCGGAATACCGAGGCTTCGACGGCGGCGATGGTGCGATCGTCGAGGGCTTCGATCGCGGCTGCGGAGATCCCTTCTCGAATGAGCGTCGACACCGCTTCGCAGGCGGGGCGCAACGTCCTGAACGGAGCGAGCAGCGTCTCGGTGACTTCGGGATTCGGCGTGAGGCGCACCACCAGTTCCGTCGCGATACCGAGCGTTCCTTCGCTTCCGAGGAACAGTCCGCGCAGGTCGAGCCCGTGGGAGGTGCCAGTGGGGGTGTCCGAGCGTGACGACGCGCCCGTCGGAAAGGACCACCTTGACGGCGAGGACATGACGTTCGGTGGACCCGTACTTGAGCCCATGCGGGCCGCCCGCGTTTTCCGCGACGTTGCCGCCGAGCGAACACGCGGTTTGGCTCGACGGATCCGGAGCATAGTGCAGACCGAACGGTCGAGCCGCGTCCGAGAGATGCGCGTTGATGAGTCCCGGCTGAACGACGGCGATCCGACTTTCCGCGTCGATCGCGAGAACGCGGTTCATTCGCGACAGCTCGATCAGGACACCGCCTTCGACGGGCGTCGCTCCGCCCGAAAGACCCGTACCGGCTCCGCGCGGCGTGAAGGGGACGCCTTCATCTCGGCAGATGCGGACGATGGATTGGACGTCTTCCGTCGACGCGGGGAAGACCACGGCGAGCGGGCGCGTGCGAAAGTGCGTCAGCGCGTCGCATTCGTAGACGAGAAGTTGCGCCGGTCCGGAAAGGCAGGCGTTCTTCGGGAGGACGGCGCGGAGACGGTCGAGGACGTTCATGGTGTTTCGGTGACGTCGATCCACTTCTTGCGCTTGAACCAAAACCAAAAGCCGATGCCGATCGCCGCGATGACGGCGAGGCAGATGTAGTAACCGTTTTCCCAGCGCAGCTCCGGCATGGTGTCGAAGTTCATGCCGTAGACGCCGACCACGAAGGTCATCGGCATGAAGACGGCCGACAGAACGGCGAGGTTCCGCATGATCTCGTTCATGCGCGCGTTCATCTGCGAATAGTGGACGTCGCGCACCGACGCCGCCATTTCCCGAAGGCTGTCGAGTTGTTCGATGATCTGCAGCAGATGGTCCGACGCGTCGCGGAAATACCGGCGTGTGGAGTCCGAAATGTGGGCCGTGTCGTCGGCCACGAGGTTGCCGACCGCTTCCTTCATGGGCCAGACCACGCCGCGGAGCTGAAAGACCTTCTTTCGCGCACGATGCAGACGACGCTCGACACCCTTCGCGGTCGTCCCGGAAACCTCGCGGTCGATACGATCGAGGCCACGCGAGATTCTATCCATGACGGGGAAGAAGCGGTCGACCAATGCATCGATCAGCGCGTGAAAAAGCAGGTCGGGCTTGTTCTTGCGCAGGCGGCTTTCGCGGCGTTCGAGACGTTTGATGACGGCGTCGAAGGTGTCGCCGATTTCGTCCTCGATCGAAAGGACCCACGACTTGCCGAGGAAAAGTGAAACGCGTTCCATGCCGTCACGACGCAGTAGATTGCCCGTCATCGGATCGACGCCGATGAAATGGGTGACGTCGCCGTGGACTTCCAACTTGGGTCGGTGTCGACGGGAAAGCGCGTCTTCCATCGCCAAGGCGTCGATGGCGAATTGGGTCATCAGTCGACGAAACAGCTCGAGATCGGCGAGACCTTCGATGCAGATCCACAGCATCGATCCGTCCGTCGGTGGGCCGGGGATGTCGTTCGCGGAGGCGACCGTCTCGACGGTGTATTGCTCTTTCGAGTAGCGGAAGACGCGGATGCGGGGCGGCCCGTCGTAGAGAAGGACGGCCGGGAGGCGAAGATCTCCCGGAGCGCTGCCGATGTCGTGGGTCGTCGCCGGAACCGGGGACGACGGGTTCAAGGACCGTCCTCGAGACATTGCTTCAGGGTGAGCAACGCCATGGCCGTCCCGTAGGATTTGCCCATTTCGTGGCTGTCGATCCACGTTCCATCCCATTCGCCGATCTTCATCACGTGTTCGACCATCTTCGCGCGATGGGATTTCGCGGCGGCGGGGGGCAGCGCATCGACGGCGCGAGCGGTGAACAGCGCGCCGTGCCAGAAGAAGAAGCCGCCGAGTTCGCCGTCGGTGTGGAAGTCGCAGGTGCGGATGCGCTCGAAGCGGGGAAGGTACTTCCAAAAGTTGTCCATCGCGGCCGCGAGCGCCGTCGGATCCCCCTTCTTGCCGAGGAGCAGGGCGGCTTCGCACGCGGGCATGCGTGCCATCGCGTTCTTCAGCGCCTCGTCGCCCTTGCCCGGCTTTCGTCCCATCCCGTATGCGAACGATCCTTCGTCCGAGCGGACCGACGCCATGCCGTCGGCGGCGCGGGTGAAGACCGACTCCGGCACCGAAACGCCGGCGCGGCGCGCGTCGTCGAGCGCGAGCACGACGCCCGCGGTCGTGAACGGATTCGGGTACTCGTGCCCCCACGACCCGTCTTCGCGTTGCTGGCGCGCCAGTTCCCGCACGATGCGGGCCGATTCTTCGCGGTACTTCGGCAGGGTCGGATCGTCCGAGCGC
>CAIWVZ010000426.1 GCA_903916245.1 uncultured Planctomycetota bacterium
CGGGAGGTCCAGAGCGGCGAGGCCCTGGCCGCCCTGACGACCATCGGCGGCTTTTCCCTGCTTCTGCTCAGCGACTTTCGGGTCATGGCCGAGATCGGGCTTTTCTCCGCCCTCGCGGGAATGAAGGCCGATGTCCACGCGTTGGGATTCGTCCCGCTGACCGAGAATCTCCTCGGCGGCAGCGCGACGCGTCCCGGCGATCTCGTCACCGCGATGGACGGAACGACGATCGAAGTTCTGAATACGGACGCCGAAGGCCGCCTCATCCTGTGTGACGCGATCCTTCACGCCCGTTCGATGAAGCCCGACATGATCATCGACATGGCGACGCTCACCGGAGCGTGCGTCGTCGCCCTCGGCGGAACCTACGCCGCGTTGTTCTCGACGTCCGACGCTCTCGCCGAGTCGATCGCGGCCGCGGGAACGTCGGCTCACGAGCGGGTGTGGCGCTTGCCGCTCGACGACGATTACACGGCGATGATGCGCGGCACCTACGGCGATCTGAAGAACATCGGCGGTCCGAAAGCGGGAAGCATCACCGCGGCGTCGTTCCTGCGGACGTTCGCCGGAGACGTGCCGTGGGCCCACCTCGACATCGCGGGCGTCGCGTACGACGACGGCGGGAAGCCGTATCACGCGCCGCAAGGGGCGACGGGATTCGGAGTGCGTCTGCTCGCGCGTTGGGTGGCCGACGGCATCAAGAGCGGCGCGTTCGATGCCCCGAAGGTTTCGAAGAGCCGCGGCGCACGCTGAGCGAACCATGACGTCCGACGCGACACCGGATCCGGAGGCGCCCGTCGTCGACGTACGCCTGTTTCCGTTGTCGCGTGTGACGCTTTTCCCGGGGGTTCGGCTGCCGTTCCACATTTTCGAGCCGCGATATCGCGAACTCCTGGCCCACGCGCTCGATGCGGACGGTCTGATCGCGATCCCGCAGGCGGTGCCCGCCCCCGGCGGATCCGCGATCGCCGCCGTGTTCGGTGTCGGCGAGATCACCCGTTGGGTGACGCATCCCGACGGAACGAGCGACATCGAAGTGACGGGAAGGTTCCGCGGTCGGTTCCTCGAAGAACTCCCCTCCGAAGCGGGCTACCGCATGGCGCGCGTTCGTCGTCTCGAAGACGAGATGCCCGACCCTGCCGCCGCGCGGGGGATCGCCGACGATCTTCGACAACGCCTTCGAGCGCTCGATCGTTGGGGTGTCTCCGAATCGGCTCGCGACGTGGTGGACGGCATGTTCGAAAAGGCCGAGTCCGGACCCACGCTCGACGTCGGTTTTCTGGTCAATATCCTCGCGACGGTCGTGATCGGCGATGCGGGCGTGCGCCAAGCGCTGCTCGAGGAATCGTCGGTCGCCGAACGGGCGCGTCATCTCGGTACGATTCTCGACACCCTCCGCCAGGAACTCGGCGGTCGGTCGGACCCGTCGGAAGGTTGAACGTCATGCGCATCTTCGAACCTCACATCCACATGGTGTCCCGCGTCACGGACGACTACGAGGCGATGGCCGCCGCGGGCGTCCAGCTCGTTCTCGAGCCGGCGTTTTGGTTGGGCGAGCCGCGAAAGCGCGTCGGCACCTTCCTCGACTATTTCGATTCGCTCCTCGGCTTCGAAGTTCAGCGCGCCCGCAACCACAACATCGAACACGTCTGTACGATCGCGATCAACCCGCGCGAAGCCAACAATCGCGCCTTGGCCGAAGAGGTTTTGCCTCATCTCGATACGTACTTCGCCCATGATCGATGCGTCGGGGTCGGCGAACTCGGCTACGACGACATCACCGAGGCCGAGGAAGATTTCCTGAAGCGTCAGCTCCTGCTCGCCATGAAGCACGGGCTGCCCGCGCTCGTCCATACGCCGCATCGGAAGAAGGCGTTCGGAACGCAACGGACGATCGACGTCTGTCGCGACGTCGGTTTCCCCTTCGAACGGCTCCTCCTCGACCATGCGACCGAGGAAACGGTGAAGATGATCCTCGATTCCGGCGCGTGGTGCGGATTCACCATTTATCCGAATACGAAGTTGACTCCGGAACGTGCCACGAACATGCTGCTCGAGTACGGCGTTGAGCGGATGATGGTCAATTCGTCCGCCGACTGGGGTCCGTCGACGGTGATGTCGGTCCCGTACACCTGCGTCGAAATGCGCCGTCGCGGATTCGACGACGCATCCATCGGGAAACTGGTGTGGGACAACCCGTTCTCCTTCTACGACGTGACGGGACGTTTGTCGAAACTCCGGAAATGGTGAGCGGACTTCCGAAAGACGAGTTGTTTCGGATCGCGGCGGAACACTTCGCGGCCGGTCGTTGGTTCGAAGCCCACGAGGAATGGGAAGCCATGTGGCATCCTCTCGAGGGCGAAGAACGGGAGTTCGTCCAGGCGTTGATTCAGGCCGCGATCTCCTTGCATCACCAAAGTCGCGGGAATCGGCCCGGGGCATGGAGTTTGGCGCAGCGTGTCTTCACCCGACTGGGTGGTGTGACCCGGAACTGGCACGACGTGGATCGAGCCGCGTTCGTCGCGGCGTTCGACGCGGCGAACGGGCGTTTCGGGCGTCTCGACGCGGTCGACGCCCGCGGCGACGCGCCGATGATCGTGCCGACCCCGTTCGCGCTTCCGATGATCCGCGATTGAGCGGGGTGCCCTTTGGGTTACAGTCCGCACGGCGGGGGGAAAAGAGACCGCCTCACCATGCGAACATGGCTGCTCCAACTATGTGTCCTCCTTGCGGTTGCGGGATGCAAGGGACCGGACGACCATCTCGAGGATCTGCGTACCGTGAACGAGCGCGACGAGGCGTCGCGGCGTTACCGGCTGAAGGCCGACGTCTACGATGCGGGGCAGTTGGTCCACGAGGCGTTCGCCGCGCTTGCGGACGCCGATGCGTTGACGCTTTCGCAAATGGCCCGTGCCGTCGGCTGGGCGGGACGGGTCGCCGCCGACTCCGAGGTCCCGCTGTGCCGTGCACAGGCCGTCGCGTTGACCGCGTCGCTCTGCGTCCGCTATCCGATCCCTCCGCGGGCGGCGCCGTGGACGACGACGGACGGAGAGAAGGTGCGCACGATCATCACCGAGGCGGTGAACGTGATCGGTCGTGAGGACGAGTACCAAACGCTCGAAAACGGACTCATCGACATCCTCGACAATCCCGATCGTGCGGTGGCGGACAAGGCTCGCCAACGTTTGAAGGAAATCTCGAAGCAGGACTTCGGGACCGACCCCGAAAAGTGGCGTGCGTGGTGGGAGCGTGAGAAGGTGTCGTTGCTCGCCGACTCGGAGGCGAGGATGCGACCGCAGTTCGAAGCGCTCGCGGGTGTGCGTCTCGAGAACCTCAAATCCGGCGCGGCGCTCCTCATCTTCCTCGGTGAACATCTGCGTACCGCGGATCCGCCCGGGTTGCGCGAAGTCACGTCGGCCGCCGTCCAAAATGCGGCGCGGCAGGTGGCGGTGTACACCATTCTCACGGGGCTTCGCACGCAGGACGCGCCCGACGTACGCGGCGCCGCCGCGGTCGCGGTTTCCGACGTGCCGGATCCGGCGTTCGGCGACGTCCTCGTGTTCGCCGTCGCGCGCGAGCGGGATCCCGTCTGTCGCGGTCGGTTGATCGAGGCGTTGTCCCGTTACCCGAAGCGTGAAACCGTGGCCGCACTCATTCGCCAGATGGAAGATGCCGAGCGAACGGGCGAGGCCGGCGTCGCGCTTTTGAGTCGACGCGCCCTCACCGCGCTCACGTCCGAAGACCGTGGATCCGCTTCGGAGGCGTGGAGCCTGTGGTTCGAACGCGAAGGAAAGGACCGTTGGCCGTGAGAAAGCCGACGATCCAGGTCGCTTTCGGGCGAGTCGTGCCGTACACCGGCCCCGAACTGCGGCCCCATTTCCTGCGCCACACGTTCGGAATTCACGGGGATGCCGTCGTGGCTTGGCACGGGCCGTGTGAAGTTCGCGGGGACGCGTTGGTCGACCTCGAAGACCGCGACGCCGGAGACTTCATCAAATCGGCCGATATGCTCCACATCTTGGTGGAACAGTTCGAACCGAATCTCTCGCGAAGCGTCGTGCTTCAGCGACTGCTCGCTTCGTTGGCGGCCGACCTCGTCCGGGAGCGCTGTCCGAGCCGAGCGGTCGTCCGGCGCGGCGACGACGTCTACGTCGACGGCGGCAAGTTGTCCGTCTCGATCGCGACGGTGTCTCCGGTTTCGTCGTTGATCCATTTCGGGATGAACATCGACGGTCGCGGGGCTCCGGTCGCGGTTTCCGAATTGAACGCGCTCGGCATCGATCCCCGCGACTTCGCCGAGGTCCTTTTGGCCCGTTTCGCCTCCGAGATCGACGGCATCATCGATGCCACGTGCAAGGTGGTTCCCGCCCATCCGGGCTGAGACATCCGATGGGGGAAAAGGGGAAACTCGCGCTCAAACTCGCCGTCGGCCTTCTGGTCGTGTCGGTGATCGCGTGGAATCTCGACTTCCTCGATCGATGCGTTCTCGCGGATGGTCGCGAGTATCGCGGAACGGGGCTCGCCATTTCCGACGACGCCGTCGTGTTGGCGGACGGTCGTCGGCTTCCGTTCGGCGACACGGTCGTCACGCGCGAGGGGGCGACGCTTTCGGTCAAGTCGAAGGGGCTCGACGCTTTTTCGGCGAAGAGCGTCGTCTTCTCGGGACGCGTGGCGATGGTCGATCGCTCCGACGGGCGCGCCCTCGATTTCGACCTCGCCGCGGTACGCCTCCGGGACGCGGGGACGCGTCCCGTGCGGGTGGTCCCCGAAGCGGAGACGGGATTCCTTTCGACTCTCGGTCGTCTCGAGGAAGCGGGTGGCGTCACTCTGCTCGCGTTCGCCTTCATGGCGATGGCGTACGCGGCGAGCGCGCTTCGGTGGAGCCTTCTGCTGAAGGCCCAAGGATTGGGAGTCGGGTTTCCGCAGGCACTTCGGCTCACGTTCATCGGGCTTTTCTTCAACAACGTGATGCCCGGTCTCACCGGCGGCGACGTCGTCAA
>CAIWVZ010000427.1 GCA_903916245.1 uncultured Planctomycetota bacterium
TCAGGGCCGTGGCGCTCGTGTTGTTCGACTGCGTGCGCGTCGGACCGAACGACACTTCGATGTTGGTCGAAGCGGTGGTCAGCGGGTCGTTGCAAATGACTTCGACCAGGAAGTCCTTGTTGTTGTGGGGGTCGTAGGTGAACGGCGTGGTGAGCGGGATCGTCACCCACTGTCCTGGAGCCGCGATGGTTCCAGCGGGCCACGTGATCGAACCCGAGAACACTTGAGTGCGGTCGGCGCCGTGGTTGTTCGTGAAGGTGTTCGAGAGAGTGGTGATCTCGAGCGGCGTCGTCGTCATCCAGATGTCGACGAGGTTCGTGGTGCCGCCGACGGCCGTGCCGGCCGGAACGCGGAACGCCACCGAATCGATGCGCTGCACCGACTGGTAGGTGAACATCGTGGACTGGAAGCCGTACTGGAAGATCATTCCGGTAGCGGGCGTGGCCAACGTCGCGTAGGTGACGCCGAACGGTTCGGTAGCGGTCGAGCCGGTGGACACGTTGTCAAAACCCGGGGGAAGGGTCTGCGTGATCGGGGACTGCGCGAATCCCAACGTCGTCACGACGAGCCCGGCCAACGCCAAGCGCTTCGCAAGATTCATCTTCACTGCTCCTCAAATGGTTCGTGCCCGAAACAAAAACGGGCATGAATGTTCGGTGAAACGACGCCCGACACCCAAAGGCATGCGAGCGGACATGTATCGTCGGGATCCGGCGAATCCATGTCAAGAGAATCTGCGCGGAATCGGCGGAATTCCCCGACCTCGGTCGCGAGTCTCGTGACGATTCATCGCCGATTCGCCGAGGATCCGACCGCGTCGGCGGGGCGCGCCGATCGGGTTCTGAAAATACGCGCGCCGCCCCGGGACTAACCGTTGCGGCGCGCAAGTCGTTGCGGTCGAGTCGGTTGACCGACTCGAGGCGTCGGGGCGTCAGCGCCCGACGCGGAGGAGGAGTCCCTCGGTGAGCGCGTATCCGGCGGCCGTCGCACCGTCGAACACGGCCCACTGGAAGAGGAGGCGTTCGCCGAGGAAAAGCGTCGGATGGATCGCGAAGGTGATCGACGCCGTCCCTGAGCCGCTTAGGACGACCCCCGCGAGGGAGGGAAGGATGTAGATCGGGAAGCCGAGGTAGAGATTCGTCCCGCTGCCGGCGCCGGACACTTCGGTGAGCATCGACGACGTCGAACAGGCGAGCATCCCGCCTTCGTACGGACGCGCTCCGGAAAGATTCACGGACGCCGTCGTTCCCATGATCGCCAAGGCGTCGGAGGTGATGTGGGGGATGTAGGCGTAGGCGGACGCGGGATACGGCGTTCCGAAGGGCTCGCCGAGCGCGCGCGTTTCGGAGAGAAGTATCCGAAGCGTCCCGCCCGCGTTCGCCGTGATCATGTCGACGATGCCGTTGCCGTCGAGGTCGCCGGTCGCGACCGCGACGGGGCCACCCGTCGACGTACAGGCGGCGAATACTTCCGGCGACGTGCCGTCGAAACGGCTGACCGCGACCGCGTCGTCGGAGGACCCGACACCGTTGTTGGCCGCGAGCAGGTCGAGGCCGATGCGCAGCCCCAACCCCGTCGCGTCGTCGACGACGCCGTCGTTCTGCAGATCGGCGACGGCGAGATCCGTCATCGACGCGTAGGTCGTGCTGGTGCGCGTCACCGGGGCGGCGAACCGCGCCGCGAGCGCGCCGGATGTGCCCGCGTTGAGATAGACGGCGACCATACCTTCGGGAGTCGTCGTCGTTCCGGACGCGGCGAGATCGTCGTCGTGGGCGTCCCCGTCGAAGTCGGCCAAGACGAGATGTCCGAACGTCGTCGTCGCGGGCGCGGCCAACGTGCCCGCGTCCGTGAAGGCTCCACCGCCGTTCGTCCAAAGACGGATGACCGTGTCTTCGAGCACCGCGAGATCGGCGTCGCCGTCGTCGTCCAAGTCTCCGGCGACGACGTCGCGGGAGGCGGCGGTGCCGAGA
>CAIWVZ010000428.1 GCA_903916245.1 uncultured Planctomycetota bacterium
GCAGAAGATCGCCCTCGAAATCACCGACGGCCTTCTGATCCATCCGCTGATCGGTTGGAAGAAGGCCGGGGACATGCTCCCCGAAGTCGTGCTCGAGGGCTATGAACTCCTCGTCGATCGCTACTACCCGAAGGAACACGTCGTCCTCGCGGGATTGACCACGGCGATGCGCTACGCGGGGCCGCGGGAAGCGGTGTTCCACGCTCTCATTCGCCGCAACTTCGGCTGCACCCATTTCATCGTGGGTCGCGACCATGCGGGCGTGGGCGGCTACTACGGAAAATACGACGCGCACAAGGCGTTCGACGCCTACGCGCCCGGCGAACTCGGCATCACCCCGTTGCGGCTCCACGGCCCGTGCTGGTGCAACGCGTGTGCGGAGATCGTCACCGAAAAAACATGCCCGCACGGCGAATCCGCGTGGGTCGATATTTCAGGCACGGAAGTCCGCGCGATGATCGCCCGCGGCGAAAGCCCACCGGCGTTCTACATGCGTCCCGAAATCGCGGAATTCCTCATCTCTCGTGCCCGCACGGGGGCCGTCTTCTTCTGAGAGCGGAAGGACTACGTACATGGTTTTCGGTTGGTTCGGCAAGAAAAAGGCGGAGGCCGCGAAGGCGAAGCCCAACGTGATCATGGTGCTCATCGACATGGTGCGCGCCGACCGCCGCCAAGGCCGACGCATCTTCGAGGAACTCGCCAAGCGTTCCGTCGCTTTTCCGCAGATGTACACGCACGCGCCGTACACGATCGCGTCGGTGCACGCGTTCATGAGCGGCATGTACGGCAGTTTGACCGGCGTCGACGCCTACATGAACGCGCCGAAGTTCGACAAGGAGAACTGCAAGACGTTGGCTCAACACATGAAGGAAGGCGGCTATCGCTGCGTCGCCGACTTCATGAACGAAAAGATCGGCCCTCATCAGGGTTTCGACGAAGTGCGAGCGGACGATTCGCCGCACTTCATGTACCTACACTTTTCCTACGTCCACCGCGAGATCGTCACGAACGTGATCAAGGTCTACAAGGACGACGATCCTCGTTACTTCGGCGACGAAAATCGCCCGATGAACGAACAGCGATACGCGTCCTATCTCGATCTCGCCGAGGAGTACATGACGGGCCTCTTGGCCCATCTCGACGCCTGCGGAGCGACGAAAGATTCCATCGTCATCTTCATGACCGACCACGGCTGCGGCGTCGGCGAACGGATCGGTGAAAAGGCGTACGGAATCTACGCCTACGACTACACGATCAATACGTGGGCGTATTTCATGCACCCGGAACTTCTGCCTTCGGGCAAGGAGATCCCCAACATGGTGCGGACGATCGACATCGCTCCGACGATCCTCGATCTGTGTCGCATCGACCCCATCGAAGGGTCGAAGGAAATGCAGGGGCGTTCCCTCGTCCCCGTCATTCGCGGGGACGACCGGGACGACCGTGAGGTCTATGTGGAAACGGCGGGGCTCGACGGCCCTACGCCGTCGCCGACGGAAGCGAACGTCTTCTGCGTCCGCAACCGCAACTGGAAACTCATCTACAACTCGACGTCCAAAGTGCGCGAGTTGTACGACCTCACGTCCGACCCCTCCGAATCGCACAACCTCGCGGGTCAGAAGCCCGACATCGAGGGGCCGCTGTTCGAGAAGATCCGGCGTCGCTACCTCTGAGACTTGGAATCGACGCAACGACCGCTTCGGGTCGGGGATATATTTCTTCCAAATCCGCCATGTCTCCGGTTATTCGGCACGACCTCCAGTCTCGCGCGACGACTCCGATCGCCGTGGCCCTCGCACTGAGCATGCTTCTGCTCGGAGGGTGCGGCGACGATGCGAAGACGTCGCCCGGACCCGGCTCTCGAACGACACCCGCGGCGGCGACGACGCGCCCGGGCGCGCCGACCGTTGCGGCGTCACGCCGTGCCGCCCCCTCCTGGGATGCCGCCATCGCGTCGATCAAGGACAAGAAAGCGTCCCCCGCGTACGGAGGACTCGAGATCAAAGTGCAGGAAGGCCTTCTGCCGATCGGACAGGACGCGGCTTCCGGGCTGTGGGAGTTCGTTCATCTCGCGAGCGTCGCGAAGGACGAGCACCCGATCCCGGATCTCATGTCCGACGGAACGCTCCACGTCACCGACGGCATGGGAGTGATTCTCGTTCTGATTCCAGGCGGGACGCTCACCGTCGGCAGTGCGCTCGGCGACAAGGACGAGGCCCCCGTCCACCAGGCGACGCTCGCTCCGTTCTTCATCGGCAAGTACGAAGTCACCCAAGGTCAATGGGCGCGCATCACGGGCGAAGTCCACAATGGGCTCGGCCACGACCATCCGCGGCGCTTTCAGTTCCCCCGCGACAGCGTGGCGTTCCCCGACGCCGACGCCTTCATGACGAAAGCAGCTTTGAACTTCCCCACCGAAACGCAGTGGGAATTCGCCTGCAACGCCGGGGCCACGACCAAGTGGCACACGGGAGACCTCGCCACCTCGCTCAAAGGCTACGCGCACATGCGCGACATTCCCGGCCTCGCGACACCCAACGAAACGGCGCCGGTCGGTTCGTACCTACCGAACACGTTCGGTCTCCACGACATGCACGGCAACGTGTGGGAATGGACGCTCGATTTCTACTGGGATTTCTCCTACACCCTTCCGATGCGCGAAGGCGACGCTTACCGCGAACCCGAAGCTCAGGGTGATCGCGTGCGTCGCGGTGCGGGATGGAACTCGCTCCCGAACGACGCGCGCACGACCAATCGCCATCGCCTCGAAGAGTCC
>CAIWVZ010000429.1 GCA_903916245.1 uncultured Planctomycetota bacterium
CGGATCTTCCGAGAGGGAAAAAGGAAACGCCCCCGTGCGGGGCACGGGGGCGTCGGTCGGCCGTGGAGGATCAGCCGTCCTTCTTGATCTCTTCGGCCACGGTCTTCGCGCGGGCCGCTTCCTTCGTGTCCTTCAGGTAGCCGGTGCCGAGCCCGTCGAGGATCGTGAGAGCCTCTTTCTTCTTACCGGCCGCCGCGGCCTTTTGAGCGTCGGCGATCCGTTGGCCCGCTTCGAGTTCCTTCTTCTTCGCGGGATCCTTCGCGACGTCGGCCGCCGCGGTCTCCGCCGCCTTGGCGGCTTCATGGCCCTTGAAGTGGGTCGCGAGACGCTTCCATCCCGCGGTGGCGTCGAACCAACGTTCTTCGCCGACGGCGGTTTCGATCGCCTTCTTCTCCTCTTCGAGGACCGCGTTCACCTGCTCCTTGGCGGATTCGAGAGCGGTGCGATCGGCGTCCGGCAATTTGTCGTTCGCAAGCGCCGCGTCGAGAGCCTTCATGCCTTCGCCGAGGTCGCCCTTTTCGAGCTGCTTCGCGATGGATGCGTACTTCTTCGGAAGATCCGCGTCGACGGTCAACTTGCCGGAGGCGTTCATCACGACACCGACCAGATTCTCTTCGATGATCTTCTCGGTCAGGCTGCTCGGGTGTCCCGTCCACACGACGACGCCCTTCGGCGAAATCAGCGCGGACGACGGGAACCCGTTGAACCCGTAAGCCTTCATGCTCTTGAGGCTCGGCTCGTAGGCGACGGCCATCTTCGCCGACGTCTGTTCCATGAAGCCCTTCGTCGGACCTTCCGCTTCGCTCGTCACGCCGACCGCGACGAAGCCCTTCTTACCGTATTTCTCAATCAACTGATTGAGGTGGGGCATGCCCGATTTGCAGGGGCCTCACCAGTAGGCGAAGTACTCGAGCAGGACGAGTTTGCCCTTGCCCTCGTTCAGCGATTTCATTTTGGTGAAGCCGAGAGCCTTCGCTTCCGGCCACACCGCCTTGTCGCCCACCTTGACCTGAGCGCCGACGGCGCAGGTCATCGCGAGCGCGAGCACGACGGAGAGGATCGTCTTCATGCGTTGCACCTCGGGGAAATCATACGAGGCCCGAGGCCGGAATTCCCCGTCCGGGGCCGTGCCGGAGTCGACTACAGGGCGAAAGCGTTGCCTTTGTAGGCGTGACCGGGGGTCCCGGCGAGGAACCCCGCCGCCGCTTCGATCGACCGGAAACCGAGTTCCGTCAGGACGGGGGCGACTCGCGAGGTCGGAATGCTGCTTTCCGCGATGATGCGCTTGGCACCGAGTTTCCCGGCCGAGTCGAGAACGTGATTGAACCCGTCCGCGAGGCAGGTGCCCCGGGCCATCTCGCGTTCGTAGGCGACGAGCACCATGTAGGCGTCGCCGGTCAGGGTGCCCGCCCAAACGGCCTTCACCTCGTCGTCCACGAGCGCCACCCACGCGCCGCCGGAGGGCGCGACCGAGAGCGCGGCGAGCATCGGACCCGGGTCCGCGTCTCCGGGCCATGCAGCGAGGGCACCGCCGAGAAGGCGTGCGCGGCGGTCGAGCGGCTCCGACCCGAGATGGATCCACGTCGCGCCGAGGGGGGCCGCGGGAACCGGGTCCAATCGATCGCGCGTCCATCGGACCTTTCCGGGCGCCGTGCAGAACCCCGCGGAAAGCAGGGCGCCCGGTCCGCCTCCGGACCCCGGCCAGCAGTTCGCGATCATGCGTCGTCCGCCGCCGCTGCCCATGTGTTCGCGAATGAGGTGCTCGAGCAGTCGGCCCGCGATTCCCGAACGTCGTTGGCTGAAGGCGACGGCGACGAGGAAGAGGTCGAGTTCGCGTCCGCGGTCGATGCCCGCCGCGAGGGCGACCGTCCGCCCGTCGTCCTTCGAAACGCGATGAATGATCAACGCGTCGCCCAAGGCGCGGGCCAACGCCGCGTAGGGGAGGACCGCGCTTCGATTCTTGAGCGCGATGTCGCGGCAGATCTCCTCGATGAAGTGGATGTCCTCCTCCGAGGCTCCCCGGGAACTCGATTCGCTCATGGTGGGGAAATCTAGCGTCGAAGGCGCCTTTGGAGGAGGTGGGCACCGGAACCCCGGTTTGCCGATGGAGAGAGAGCGGGTCCTCCATCGTGACATCCACCCCCCATCCCATCGTCGCCGACAAGCGGTCCGGTCTCGGATTCCCTTCCCATGCGGAAGCTCTGAGGCAGTGCGTCGAGGTTGCGGACGACGTCGGTGCTGTCGTGGCGGCGTCGGCGCTCCTCGCGTCGGGGGCCGAAGCGGGAGCGGCGGGGGAGAAGTTGGCCGAAAGGCTTCTTCGGCGCGGATTCCGCGGGGCCGCTCGCGTCCTCGGATCACCGTCGGTCGTGCTTCTCGCGACGGCCGAAGATCTTCGTCCCGCACGAACCGCGGATCTCGAGGCGCTCGCGGCGTCGCTCGATCGGGCGTTGCACCGAAAGTCGATTCCGCAGGGGTTCCTCGCACGTGCCCATCACGCACGCGGACGCCTGATGGCGCGCGCCGGCCGTTTCGCCGAAGCGGCCGACGCGTTTCGCAAAGCGCTCGCGCACGATCCCAAATACCCTCGGGCCGCGAGTGATCTCGCGGAGGTCCTTCTCTGTGAAGGACGGGCGGACGAGGCCGCCGCCTTCCTCGATCTCGCCGCTCGAAACGGCGACGGCGCACGGCACCTCGCGGTCGCGGCGTCGCTCGCCGAAGCGCGGGGAGAAATCACCGCGGCGTCGACGCTGCTCGATCAGGCGGCACGGGAACTCGAAACCGCGAACGGCGGCCGTCGTCGCGTCTTCGCCGACGCGTGCAGACACGGCATCGAAGGCGCCGGTTTGTCTCGAACCGCGCCGCTTCTCGATCTGATCGAACAGGATGCCCAGGCGCCCGAGTGGCCCGGCGGCGAGAGTCAACAACTGCGTCGTCGTGGTGCCCTTCTCGCGGATCGTGTCGGAGCCGTACCGGAGACGCGTGGTCATCTCGAACATTTGGGAGACGGCCCGCGTCGCGATCTCGACATGGCGCTGGTGGCCGCGCGTGCCGCCTTGCTCGCGGGGGACCCCGCGGCGGCTCTCAAGGTCGTGACCGCGGAGTCGGCGGCTCGATGCCCGTCGCTCGCGACGCTCGGCGGACTCGCGATGGTGGACATGTCCCGTCACGCCGAGGGTGTCGCCGTCTTGACCGCGTCGGCCGTCGAAGGCTGTGTCGCCGCGGAAGTCGGGCTCGCGGAGATCGCGATCCGCGAACGTCGATTCGATCTCGCGGACGCCCATCTCGCCGCGGCGCTGAAGGGCACGTATTCGGGTGTCCAAAAGGCCCGCATCGGCGTCCTCCGCGCCCTTCTCCGCGAGTCGGAGGGCGACGGTCTCGGGGCCGTTTGCGCCCTGGCGGAAGCCCTGCGAGGCGACGAAGACCCCGTCGCCCGTGCACGCTACGTGACGCTGACCATCGACATGGCGCTGCGGGCGCACGACGATCCGCATGCGCGTCAGCACTTCCTCGACCGCGCCCTCGACGCGGTCGAGGGATCGGAGGTCGCCGACGGTCTCGCGGTGCTGCCCGTCTCGATGGCCGAGTGGATGGTCGGTCGCACGCCCCGCTTGTCCGTCAAGGAGATCGACGCGGCGCTCGCGACCGCGGCGAGCCTGTCGGCCGCCGAGTCGCGCGGACGCCTCCGTCACGAGGATTGGCTGCGCGTGCGCCGTGCCTACCGCCCCTCCGTCGCGGCGACGCCGCGACCCGTCGACGTCGATGTTCGACGTCACGGACTCCTTCCGAAGACACCGTCGTTGGTCGACCCGTCGGCGTTGCGTCGCTTGGCGGTCACGCTGACCCGAGGAGTCGTCTGACATGCGCCCCCTTCACGTCCGACCCGCTGCCGCGTACCGTGATGACGTATGCGCACGCTCATACTCGCTTCGCTCCTCGTATTCGCCGTCTCCTGCGCCGCGGGAGGCGGCGCGGCCGTGACGTCGAACGACGCGATCGCTTCGACCCCCAAAGCGCCCTACGGCATTTGGGGAGAAGCCGTCGCCACCGCGACGTCCGTCGAAGGTCGCACCATCGAGGCCTACAAACTCGGTGACGGACCCACGACCGTGTTGTTCGTGGGCGTCGTCCACGGAAGCGAGCCCGTCGGTCAGGGGTTGCTCGGTCGCTTCATCGAAGAACTCAAACTCAACAAGGCGGCGCTCGCCGGACGCACGGCGATCGTCGTTCCCGTCCTGAATCCGGACGGCTTGGCCGCGAACACGCGGACGAATGCACGCGGTGTGGATCTCAATCGCAACTTCCCCGCGGGCAACTTCGACGCCTCCGCCCGACGTGGCCCCGAACCGTTGTCCGAGCCGGAATCCAAGTTCCTCCACGCGCTCATCACCACGTGGAAGCCCGTGCGCATCGTCGCGGTGCATCAGCCGTTGCGCTGCATCAACTTCGACGGACCGGTCGGCGATCTCGCCGCGGAGATGGCGCGCCTCTCGCTGTTCCCGCTGAAGAGCGACATCGGATTTCCGACGCCGGGGTCTCTCGGTTCATGGGCGGGACGCGATCTCGGCATCGGCGTGATCACGCTCGAGCA
>CAIWVZ010000430.1 GCA_903916245.1 uncultured Planctomycetota bacterium
CCGAGGAAGTCGGTGATGCACGCGAAGCGTTCGCCGTCCCACACGAAGAGAATGGGGCACGACGATCCCTTGCGTTGGAACTCTTCGAACGTCTTCACTTGATTGCCCGGGACAGGGCCTTCGTTTTGAAGGACGTCGTCCGGCCACGTGATGCGGACGTAATCGGCTTGTCCGACGCCGCCCATTCCGAAGACCAACGGAACGAGTGTCGATCCCGGGCCCGCCTCGTTGGTGCGCATCTCCCGGACGCGCGTCGTTCCACCCGCGGTGACTTCGACGCGCGCGCCGACGCCGCCGGTGTTCGCACGCGTTTGTCCCGGTTCGAGGCGCCCGGTGAGACGCACGCCGAGGCCGCGGTTGTCGGTCTTCGGCGGTGCAAAAAGTCGTACCGTGCCGCCGATCCCCGCGATCCACGACACGGCCGGGCCGTCGCCGAGCGGAGCCGCGAGGAGGGTCGCGGCGACGGAGGCCGCACCGGGAGCATCGGCGACGAGCACGGGTGCGCCACCGCGACCGGGAACGTCGGCGATCCAACCCGAGCCGCGGGGCACGAGCGAGGTCGTCCCGGCTTCGGTCGCGAGGAGAAGATCGTCTTCGCCGTCGAGATCGACGTCGGCGAGGCGGAACGCGGACACCGTGGCCGGACCGTTCGTCCGCTTCGGAGTCACGGGATTGAAGGTGAGTCGAAACGGCCCCGACCGCGTGTGCAGATGGGCGCCCATCGCTCCGTCGTCGGCGAGCCAAGCGATGTCCTGTCGGCCGTCACCGTTCAGATCGGAGACCGCGGCCTGACGGATACCGCCGAGCGTCGTCGCGTTGGCACGCGTGGTGGCGTCGACGAAGCGCAGCAGACGATCGTTGCGCAACAGACGCAGACCGAACGAGCCCGTCACGAGGAGATCGCCGTCGCCGTCGCCGTCGAGATCCGCCGCCATCACGTGGCGTGCACCCGCGGGGAGGGCGGGAAGAGCGGGAGGAACGAACGTTCCGACGAGCGCGGAGTCGGGGAGGACGGGAGTGAACACCGCGTCGCGGCGGTTCAGGAAGACGCGGAGGCCCGAGGATTCCGTGAGCGCCACGACGTCGAGATCCGAATCCTGATCGATGTCCGTCCACGTCGCGGCGACGAACGTCGTGCCCGGCGAGTTCGGGAAGTCGGCGGCGGAAAAGCGCGAGCCGTCGCCCGAGAGGTAGCGCAGCGCGCCGTCCACGACGGCGAGGAGATCCGTGTCGCCGTCGTTGTCCGCGTCGGCGGGAATCAACGTGCTCGGGGTGCCGTTCACCGTCGCGACGACGGATTCCCGCAGCGTCGTTCCCGTCGCGTCGATCGCGACGAGGTCCGCACCTCGCGAGACGAGGACGCGTGTCGTTCCGTCGCGGCGGAAGAACGCCGCGGCGCGAAGGACGCCGGGGATCTCCGTCGCGGGCGCGAGCGCCGTTCCCGCCGCGGGCGCGTCGATGCGCGGAAGGGTGACGTCGGGCGTGCGGACCGCTTCGCCGAGGCGCCCGAGTTCCGTGTAGACGATGCGGACCAGAGAACCCGTCTGCGATTCGGTGAAAGCCTTGAAGACGGCGAGCGCGCGGCCTCCGTCGTCGTTGCCCGTACGACGGCGGAAGCCGGCGATGGCGTAGTGCGCGGACGCGAGATGCGTCTCGCCTTCGAGCGCGCGGTCGAGGAGGGCGATCGCCTGCTCCGGATTCCGATCTCCGATCAACGTCGCCAAGAAGTAGAGCGCGGTGGGGTCTTCGGGAGCACGTTCGAGGGCGGCTTTGAAATCACGCTCGGCTTCTTCCGCGCGACCGAGATGTTTCATCAGCACGCCGCGGAGGAACCACGGCTCCGGACGTCGTCCGTCGAGTTCGATGGCCCTTCCGCAGGCGGCGATGCACGGAGCGTGGGTCGCTTCGGTGTTGCGATTGAGTTCCGCGGCCGCGAGGTTGATCCACGCGTTCACCGCCGTCGGACGGTCTTTCACGAGATCGCCGAACATGTCGGCGGCCTCGGGGAAGCGGTGTTGCTCGAGAGCGTTGACGCCTTCGTGGAAGAGCGCGATCCAGGCGGCCGCAGGCATCGCGCCTTCCGGCTCGGTGGGCGCCGCGGGCTTCGGTCGCAGCAGCATTCCCGCGATCAGCGCCGTCGCCACGAGGGTCGCGACGAAGAGCGCGCCGAGGGTCAGGAGTTTTCGGCGTTCGGGCGGGTGCGGCTCGGCGGTCACGACGCATCTCCTTGCTTGAGGCGGCGAATGGTCCGTTCAAGCGCTTCGATCGTGCGATCTTGCGGGCGGCGCGACGGCGGAAACGCCGGCGCCGCGGCCCGTCGGTACGCTTCGGATCTGCGGTGCAGGATCATCTGATGCATGGAGCGTTCTTCGCGGGCCGCGCGCAGCGCCGCGAGGTCGAGCGTCGCGACGACCATTTTTTCACCGGGCCCCGGGTCGGCTTGCGCGAGGATGCGACCGTCGAAGTCGACGAGCATGCTGCCGCCCGGCCACGAAAACGGGGGATAGTGCGCGAGCGATGCGCCCTGATTCGCGGCGACGACGTGGCAGAGGTTCTCCATCGCGCGGCAGCGGTTCACGAGCGTCCACCAGTCCATCGGCGGCGTCGCCCCCCACGGATCCATGTACGCCGAGACGCGGACGAGGACTTCGGCGCCTCCCAAGGCGAGTTCGCGCGTGGATTCCGGGAACAACCAGTCGTAGCAGGTCGCCACGCCGATCTTGCCCATCGGCGTGTCCGCGACGGGGAAGAGAGGAGCGTCGTAGCCTTCGAGGTCGTGGGGCGACGCGTGGACTTCCCACGGGATCCACGGATGAACTTTGCGATAGCGCAGGAGCGTGCGGCCCTCGCCGAGCATGAGCGTCGTGTTGAAGACGGCGTCCGGCCAACGCGGATCGCATTCGATGAAGGAACCGGCGACGAGCACGATCCCGAGTTCGGTCGCGACTTTCGTCAGGCGTTCCGTGTGCGGGTTCTCGGCGGGCAGGGCCAGGTGTTCGGCCAGTTCCCCGGCGGTCGTCCACGTCGGCGGCGACCACGCGAATTCCGGGAAGACGACCAATCCGACGCGACCG
>CAIWVZ010000431.1 GCA_903916245.1 uncultured Planctomycetota bacterium
GCCGCTCGTGCCGAACGGCGGATTGTTCGACCGCGGACGCATCCAACCCGGCATCCCCGCGATCCCGGGATCGGCGAGCAGTGCGGCGTCGCCGCTTCTGCTCGAACTCGGGACCATCTCGGACTCGCTTCAGTTCGACATCTTCATTCAGGCGCTCAAGTCGTTGACGAAAGCCGACGTCCTCAGCGCGCCGCGCATCGCGGTGCTGAACGGCCACAAGGCCGAATTCAACGCGGGCGAAGAAATCCCGATCTTCGAGCAGAACGTCGTCGGCACCAGCGTGACGATCACGACCAAGTTCAAGAAGATCGGTATCGGCTTCACCGTCGTGCCCCGTCTCGTGAGCAAGGACATCGTGCGTCTCGGCGTGAAGGCCAAGGTTGAAAGCCTCACCGGCGTCACGACCCTTCAAACGCCGACACTCTCGATTTCGAGTCCGATCACGGCCGTCCGCGAAGCGACGACCTACGTCGACGTCCGCAACGGATCGGCCGTCGTACTCGGCGGACTCTTCACGACGTCGAAAGCGGACGCCAACGACCGCGTGCCGATCCTCGGCGAGATTCCCGTGCTCAATCTCCTCTTCTCGTCGACGCACACGAAGGACGCGCGGACGAACCTCTTGTTCTTCATCCGCCCGCGACTCATCACTCCTTCGGGCGATACCGGGCTCGGCGTGATCGTCCCGCCGACCGAATCGCGGCCGGAAGGCGGGAAATGACCCCGCGGGGAATAATGACGCCCCCCTCGCCGTCCCCTTCCTTCACGATGTCCGACCGCCTTCCCCGCTCCCGCCGCCCCCGCGATCCCGAACGCGGCTCGATGCTGCTGCTCGGTCTCATGGTCATTCTGCTCATGATCGTGCTCGTCACGGACGCGACGCAGGTCTCTCGACTCGAGCACGACGCGTCGCGCAATTCCATCGACAACCTTCGCCTCGAATGGGCGCTGAACGGCGGCTTCGAAGTCGCGAAATCGCATCTCGCTCAGGACCTGCTCGACACCGACATCGACAGCCTGCAGGAGAGTTGGTGCAGCATCCCCGAGGAATTGCTCGCGGTGCCGCAGGATGAAGGCACGTCGTCGAAGGAACCCGACATTCGTCTGCGCATCGAGATCGAAGACGAAGATCGCAAGTGGCCCCTCGGGCTTCTCGTGGTCGAGAACGAAGCCGCCCAACGTCGGCGCAAGGACGGGCTCACCGCGGTCATCGACTGGTTCCGCGAAGGGACGCCCTACGACATCGGCTCCGGCGACGCCGAAACGTACGCGACCGCGATTTGGACGTTCATGAAGCGCCGCAAGGAGGAGGCGTCGGGGCCCGTCCCGCGCGCCCCGACGAAGTCGGACCTCCACCTCATGAGCGTCGGTGATCTCGCGCTCGTTCAAGATCTTCCCGACAGCCTTCTCTACGACCGCATCGTGTCCGACACCGCGGGCAATCCGACCGTCGTGCCCGGCTTGCTGCGCTTCGTGTCGATCCACTCGGAGTTGCAGGTCAACGTGAACACCGCTCCGGAAGCGGTGTTGCGCGGCCTCTTCCGTCGTGAAGACTGGGGCGTCGGTTCCGACATCTTCCGTGCGCGTGAAGATCAGTCCGAAGACAAGAAGAAGGAACTCGCGGAAGAGCAGGATCGTCGCGCCGCGAATCCCAATTCGGCCGCGGAAGAAGACCCCGACCGCAACGGCGGCGCCGTCTTCGAGAAGATCGAAGATCTGCAGAAGATCCCGACGATGGTGACCCGCGTGTGGAACGAAGCCCGCGCGTCGATGTCCGTCACCTCGAAGGTGTTCTCGATCTGGGTCACGGCGGAGATCGGCGGCGAAGACACGTCGAAGTCCGAGAAGACCCGGCGTTGGATCGTTCGCCGCGACAACGGCAAGTTCACGCTCGTCCTGACCGAAGCGATCGACTTGGACTTCCGTCCGCGATTCCGGACGCGTGAAGAGATCGACGAAGCGTCCGGTGCCGCGATCGACGGCGGCACGGGTCGCACGTCGGCGACCCCGCGCACGAATTCCCCGCGCTGAAGTGCGACCACCGCGCGACGCCCGCGAGCCGGAGCGTCGCGCCGATCCCGGAACTCAGCGTCCCGGGCCGCGACCGGGGCGACCCCCGCCCCGCGGAGGACGCGAAGGGCCGTCGCCCCGCGGCGGACGTCCGCCCGCGCGCGGAGGCCGTCCCCCGCCGAATCCGGGACCGCCTTCACGACCACGCGGTGCTCGACCGCCGCCGAACCCCGGACCGTCGTCGCGACCACGGGGGGCACGCCCACCACCGAATGCGGGGCGGTCGTCGCGTCCACGGGACGGACGCGGCGAGAATCCGCCGGCACCCGCGCCCCGCGACGGCCCGCCGAACGCGGGACGCTCGGGACGACCACGCGGAGCGAATCCTCCCGGGCCTTCACGACGCGGAGCGCGCGTCGGGGCGTCGCCGCCCCAACCGCGATCTTCACCCGACCACGCGGACGGACGCGGAGCGCCGCGACCCGGCGCCTTCGGCGCACCGAATCCGGTTTTGCCGCGCGGCGGACCGGACTTCGCGCCGGGCGCGCGACCCGCACCACGACGGGGCCCCGCGGGGCCCTTCGGCGCGGAGGCGCGTTCGGGACGGGGGCGCGATCGCGGTGCCGCCACGACATCGTCGTCGTCACCCCACGAAGCGGGAGCGACGTCGTCACCCGTCGGGGCATCCTTCGCACCGCGCGGCATCTTGCCGGAGCGGATGCGGCGCGGAAGCCCGTCGCGCAACGCGCGGACTTCCTCGTCGGTCAAACTGCGCCACTTGCCCTTTTTCAGTTCCTGAGTTCCGACCGGGCCGATGGCCACGAGCACCATCCGCTCGACCGGATGGCCGAGGCGCGCCCAAAGTCGGCGCAATTCGCGATGCTGCCGTTCGACCAACGTGCAGCGGAAGGTGGAAACGTCGCGACCGATGCGTTGGACCTGCACTTCCATCGGGGCGGTCTTGCCGTCGGAAAGCCACACGCCGGCACGCGCCTTGTCGATCGTTTCGCGCGACACCGATCCGCGCAGTTTGACGTAGTAGGTGCGGTCGAGTCCGCGACGCGGATGGAGGCACCGCTGCGCGAAGTCGCCGTCGTTCGTGAGGAGGACCAAGCCTTCGGACTCGAGTTCGAGCCGACCGACGCTGAACAGGCGCGCATGAACGCGGTCGCCGAGCATGTCGATGATCGTCTTGCGTCCCCAACCGTCCGCCGTCGTGCACAAGACGTCCTTCGGCTTGTAGACCAGGTAGTACGCCGGGCGCTCCATCCGGATCTTCTCGTCGTCGAAGCGGACGTCCTGCTTGTGCGGATCGACGATCATCCCCATCTCGGTGACGATCTTGCCGTCCACCTTGACCCGTCCCTCGGCGATGAGGGATTCGGCCTTCCGGCGACTCGCGATACCCGCCTGGGCCAACACCTTGTGCAGGCGTTGCCCCTTCTTCATCTCGTCCATGGCTGTCCTTCTAGACGACGCGGCGGGGTCGGGCCACGAAAAGCTCGATTCCCTCACCCCGCACCTCGACCATGCTAGCAGCCCGCGCGACGAGCACCGAAGCGCCCGGTCGGAGCGCCACGGGGGCTTCGC
>CAIWVZ010000432.1 GCA_903916245.1 uncultured Planctomycetota bacterium
GCTGCGCGACTACTTCAAGGGCGAGCGCCCGGTGCTCCTGCAGCTCGGCTACAACAAGTGCCCGATGCTCTGCAACCTCGTGCTGAACGGCACCTTCGACGGCCTGAAGGGCGTCGACTGGACGCCGGGCAAGGAGTTCGAGGTCGTGTCGGTCTCGGTCGACCCGACCGAGACGCCCGCGCTCGCCAAGGCGAAGAAGGAGAGCTACCTCGCCGAGTACGACCGCCCGGGCGCCACGCTCGGCGTGCACTTCCTCACCGGCGGCGAGATCATGTCGAAGCGCGTGGCCGACTCGGTCGGCTTCGCGTTCCGCCGCCAGGAGAACGGCGACTACGCGCACGCGGCCGTGATCGTGCTCTGCACGCCCGACGGCCGCGTGAGCCGCTACCTCTACGGGACCAAGTTCGAGCCGTCCGACCTGCGCATGGGCCTCATCGAGGCCTCCGAGGGGCGCATCGGATCCACGCTCGAGAAGTTCATCCTCTGGTGCCACATCTACGACGCGAACGCGCGGGGCTATGTCCTCCAGGCGCGCCGCGTCATGTCGGTCGGCGGGGCGGTGACGGTGCTCATCCTCGGGATGGGCCTCGGCGCGTTCTGGATGGCCGAAGTCAGGAAGAAGAAGCAAAGCGCGACGGCAGCCAACGCCGCCGCCGCGAATTGAAGAGGCGATTGACCGTGACGAACCTCATCACCACCGTCCTGATGCAGTCGAGTTCTGGCTCCGCGGCCGCCGCGGGGGAAGGGCCGACTCCGAAGACCTTCTGGCTGCCCCAAGGCGCATCGAACTTCGCCGAGCAGAACGACTGGGTCTTCAACTTCATCAACTACATCAACTACTTCTTCTTCTTCCTCGTGATCGGCCTCACGGTCGCGTTCGTGTGGAAGTACCGGCAGAAGGGCCGCGAGGTCTACGCGCGCGGCCCGAGCCACAACACCGTGCTCGAGCTCGGCTGGACGATCATCCCCACGATCATCGTGGTGTTCATCTTCCTCCTCGGCTTCCGCGGCTTCGTCGACATGAAGACGGTGCCGGCCAACGCGTACCAGATCGACGTGACCGCGCTCCGCTACGGCTGGGTGTTCAAGTACCCCAACGGAGCCACCAGCGAGGACCTCTACGTCCCCGCGGGCAAGCCCGTGAAGCTCGTGATGCGCAGCGAGGACGTCCTCCACTCGCTCTTCATCCGCGACTTCCGCGTCAAGCAGGACGTGGTCCCCGGCCGCTACACCACGATGTGGTTCCAGGCCGACCACCCGACCGGCGAGGGCGAGTTCCACCACCTGTTCTGCACCGAGTTCTGCGGCACGGGCCACTCGAACATGAACCGCAAGGTCTACGTGCTGCCCGAGTCCGAGTTCGACAGCTGGGTCGTCGAGCAGGGCCGCTGGCTCGACAAGATCGCGCCCGAGGAGCTGTACTCGAAGGCCGGTCCGAAGCTGTTCGCGCGCTGCGCGGGCTGCCACACCCTCGACGGCAAGGCCGGAACCGGCCCGTCGTGGGGCAACTACGACGGCTCCGGCAACATCTGGGAGCGCACCAGCAAGGCCGGCTCCGCCCACAAGGTCTCCGGCAAGTCGGTCAGCGAGCTCATCGGCCCCGGCAAGCAGTACGAGACCCCGGAGGGCTACCTCCGCGCCTCCATCCTCAACCCCAACGAGCACATCGTCGACGGCTATGGCCCGGCGATGCCGACCTTCCGCGGACAGCTCAGCGACAAGGCGATCCAGGCGCTCATCGACATGATGAAGCACCTCGACGAGTTCGACGCGAAGGGCAACTTCGTCGGCAAGAAGTGACGCA
>CAIWVZ010000433.1 GCA_903916245.1 uncultured Planctomycetota bacterium
GCCTCCGACGCCGCCTCGGCCGCGGCCGCCCGCGCCGCGCGCGCCGCCGAAGAGACCGCGCGCGATTTGGCCTCCGCACCGAAGGGGGCCGCCACGGCCGCGCGCGCCGAAGCGGCGAAAGCCGCGGCCGACGTCAAGAAGAGCGCCGACGCGATGCGCGATGCCGCCCTGCGCGCGATGACGGAAGCGAAATCCGCCGCCGAAGCCGCGGCCCGCGGCGAAAGCGCCAAGGCCTCGGACGCTCAGAAGTCCGCGAGCGCCGATGCATCGACCGCGGAGAAGGCCGCCGCCGAAGCCGTCGCCAAGTCGCGCGCCCCGAACGCGGGAACATCGGCCGCCGAAGCGCTTTCGGCGGCGGCGAAGGAACTCGCCGAAAACGCGCGCAAGGCGGGGTCGGCCGCGTCGGACACCGACGCGGCACGAGCCGCGAACGAAGCGGCGGAGGCCGCGAACAACGCCGCCGAATCTCTCGATTCCGCCTCGAAGACCGGGACCGACGCCCCCGAACGGGGCGCGTCGTCGGCGCGCTCGGCGGCGGAACAACTCGAGAAGGCCGCGGAGATGTTGCGCGGAGGCGCACGCACCGCGGGCGCGCGCGCCGAGGAGGCCGGACAGGCCGGTGCCGTGGAGAATCGAGCGGCCACCGAAGCGGCGGAACAAGCCGCCGAAGCGCTCGCGCCGAAGTCCGACGCGGGCGCGGATCCGAACGCGGCGCCGGAAGCCGCCGCCGCTCGCGCCGCGGCCGACGCCTTGCGCAACGCCGCCGACCAGATGCGAAAAGCGGATGCCGCCGACAAGGCGGGCGATCGCGACGCCGCGAAAGCCGCCCGGGACGCCGCGAAGACCGCCGCTGCGTCGGCCGGTGACGAGGCCCGTAAGGCCAAGAAAGACCTCTCCCGCAAGAAGGAAGAAGCCGAAGCAGCGGCGAAGAAGCGACGCGATCTTTCCCGCAAGACGGAAGAGGCGAAGAAGGACATCGACGCCCTGCGCGAACAAACCGGCAACGGCGGCGCGAAGGAAGCCGCCGCGGCCGCATCCGCCGCGGCGTCCGCGATGAGCGCCGGGGCGGAGCAGGCCGAGTCCGGACAATCGGGATCGGCGCAGGCTTCCGACGGCGAAGCGGCCGAGCAACTCGACCGCGCGGCGAACGCCCTCGAGAAAGCGGCGGGTGGTCGCTCGAAGGACGCCGCGAAGGACGCCGAGGCCATGAAGGACCTCGCGACGAAGCAGCAGGAACTCGCCGAGAAGACGAAGAAGCTCGCCGAAAGCCTGAAGAACGTCTCGCCCAAAGGCGGCGAAGGCGCGGCGAAGGCCCAAGAGTCCATGGGCGAAGCGTCGCAGAAGATGCGCCGCGACGAAAAAGAAGCCGCCGAAGAAGCGGTCGAGAAGCAGGACGAGGCGATCGACTATCTCGATCAGGCGAAGGAGAAGCTCGAGGAGCAGAAGGACGACTACCTCGGACTTCAGCAGGAAGAACTGCTCTTCAAGATCGGCGAAGAGATCGAGAAATTGCTCAAGGTCCAAGCCGAGATCAACAAGGAAACCGTGCGCCTCGACCGCGAGCGCGCGGTGGAAGGGCGCCTCGGGCGTACGCAGCGCCGAGATCTGAAGACGATCCAGGACAAGCAGACCGCCTCCCGCGATCAACTCGGCACGATGCTCGAAGCCCTCAAGAAGGAAGACGTCCTCGCCTTCACGTGGTTGCTCGACACCGTCAAAGCCGACATGACGCGCGCCACCGAGTTGATGGAGCAGAAGGAAACCGGTCCGCTGCTCCAGTCCGTCGAAGAGGACATCGTCGCCGGCCTCGGTCAGTTGCAGACGACGCTCAAGGACGAGACCGAAGCCCGCAAGAAGATGAAGAAGGAGGAGCAGCAGCAGGATCAGCAACAACAGCAGCAGAAAGAGCCGCTCGTTTCCATGCTCCAAGACCTGCTGCTCCTGCGCCGTCTTCAGATCACCATGAAGGAAGAGACGGAGAAGTTCTTCGCGAAGGATCCGACGGGTACGTCGACTCCGGTATCGCGCGAAATCCTCGACCGCCTTACCCACCGCCAAAGCAACATCCGCTCGCTCTTCGACCGCTTCCTCGAGAAGGCGAACCCGCAGGGCGGCAACGAAGACACCCCCGACGGCCCCGAATCGCGCCCCGGAGAAGGACGATGAAACGCACCCCGACGATGCTCGCCGTGTTCGGAATGCTCGCGGCGACCGCGTTCGCACAGGAAGGCGCCGCCGACCCGCAGGAACTCATGCGGCAGGTGAAGCGCAACCTTCAGAAAATCGAGGACGAACTGAACCGCATGAAGGCGACGCCCGGCGAAGGAGCCGTCGACGCTTCCGCGCGGGCGGCGGATCTCGACAAGCTGAAGCGCCGCCAGGATCAGGTGGTGAAGGACATCGACAAGATCATCGAACAGATGAAGCAGCAGGGGGGCGGCGGCGGCTCTTCCGACGATCAAAAGCAGAACGACTCCGACAAAAGCGGCAAAGAGCAGTCGAAGCCCAAGTCGCGCGATCGGAACAAGTCGCAGAAGGACGACAAGGATCAGCAGTCGAAGAGCGACAAGAAGCCGGGCGGCGACAAGAAGGACGGCGAGTCGTCGAAGAAGCCCGACGGAGGCAAGGAAGACAACGGCAAGAAGAACGCCGACAAACCGGAGAACGCCAAAGGTCCGTCGCCGCAGCAAGACCCGCGCAAGCGGACCCCGCATGTCGACGTGAACGAGATCTGGGGCATCCTCCCGCCGGAGATGCGTCAGAAGTTGGTCGACCGGAACTTCGGCGAGTTCACTCCGGAATACGAAGACGAAGTCCGGCAGTACCTCAAGAAGGTGTCTTCGGGACGCTGAGACTCTTCGCTCCGCCTCACGACGGCGTCGCCCCGCACGCGGGACGGCGCCGTCGCGCGTTTCAGCCGACGTAGTACGCGATGTAGTCGAGGAAGTCCGGGATCTCTTCCGGTTCGATGGGACCGTCGACATCTTCTTCGTCACCCGCCCCGGTACGGAACAACGACCGGACGTCGCATTCGAATGGTCGACGCCCCGACAGGATGTCTTCGAAGGTTCCGATCCACACGAGTTCGGTGATGGGCTCCATCGCTTCCGCGAGCGGCCCGAACACCGCGTCGTCGAACAACCGTTCCGGCGGACACGTCGCGAGGACGTCGGCCACACGTCGGTGGACGACCGCGTGCGTTTCGGCGTCGTCCGCGAGGCGCACCAACGAGTCGCCTCCGAGTGCGGTGCGGAGAGCGATCGCCGTCGGGTACCACTCGAAGCACCCTTCGTCGGTGCCGTGGATCTTCATGGAGTTGCGGGAGTAAAAGCCGAAGCGATTCTCCTGCGGATTGCGCATGGACGGGCAGTCTTCCTCGTCGAAGAGGGAATCGCGGTAGGCGTCGAAGGAAGAGTCCTGGGAATTCGGGGACATCGTCGAGTCTCGGGGCCGATGCGGCGCCTTCGACCTGAAGGCGGGGTTCCGCTACCCGAAAAGACTAGAGCCACGGGGGGACATCCCTCCCCCGGCGCGCGCTACCATCGACGCAACCCCATGTCCGACCACGACGCACGCGTCCGCGCCTTGGCCGCGCGACTCCTCGCCGCGAGACCCGAAGACCGGGTCTCGGCGACGACGCTGCGCCCGGCGGTGGTCGAAATCGCGCTTGAAAGGCCGGGGCACCCGACCTTCCGATTCCACGTCCACCGCTCCATCGACGCGATCACGGAATTCGACGTGATCAAAGCGGTCGACGACGCGGGTTGGTCCTGCTGCTGACCCCCACCACGCGGGGCGATCGTTCTCCGATCAGAGAGACGCCAACGCATCCGTCTCGGCGACGAGATGTGCACGGATGCCGGGCTCGGTCATCGAATGCCCCGAATCCGGGACGACGATGAACTTGGCCTCGGGCCAGGCGCGATGGAGATCCCACGCCGAGCGCATCGGGCACGGGATGTCGTAGCGCCCCTGCACGATGACCGCGGGAATGTTGCGGATCTTCTTCACGCCGCGCAGGAGTTGGTCGTCGCGCTTCATGAATCCGCCGTTCACGAAGTAATGGCATTCGATGCGGGCGAACGCGTCCGCGAACGTCCCGCCGCCGAACTTTTCGACCAACTTCGGATCGACGAACAACTTGCTCGTGCGGCCTTCCCACACCGACCACGCTTTCGCGGCGGCCATGCGGACCTTCTTGTCCTTGCTCGTGAGGCGCTTGTAGTACGCCTTCATCATGTCCCCGCGCTCGCGGGGCGGGATCGGCGCGACGTAGTCTTCCCACGCGTCCGGGAAGAGTTGGTGGGCGCCCTCCTGATAGAACCACAGAAGTTCGGAGCGGCGCAGCATGAAGATCCCGCGCAGGACGAGCCCCTTCACCCGCGTCGGATGCGTCTGCGCGTAGGACAGCGCGAGGGTCGATCCCCAGCTGCCGCCGAAGACCACCCAACGGTCGATGCCGAAGTGCGTCCGCAGGCGCTCGATATCGGCGACCAAGTCCCACGTCGTGTTGTCGCGAAGTTCCGCGTGCGGCGTGCTCTTGCCGCAGCCGCGTTGGTCGAAGAGCACGATGCGCCATTTCTTCGGATCGAAATAGCGTCGATACACGGGATCGATCCCGCCGCCGGGCCCTCCGTGGAGGAACACGATCGGCTTGCCTTTCGGATTGCCGACCTGCTCCCAGTGAATCGTGTGGAGGTCGGAAACTCGGAGAGTGCCGACGTCGTACGGTTCGATTTCGGGGAACAGCTCGGTCGGACGGCGGGATGACTTGGCGGGCATGGTGAACCTCAGCCGCAGTAGGGCAAAAATTCCGCGAAACGATCGCGCTCTTCGGGCGTGATCGGCACCGTGAGAGCTTCGTCGACCGGGTCGTGGTCGCAGCAGTCTCCGTCGTGGCAGTGCTCCCCTTCCTCGGGTGCGTCTTCGACGACGAGAGTCTTTTCGTCGCCGCCGACTTCGGCGTCCTGATCTTCGGGCTCGCGGAACGAGCCGCGGGCGACGGCCGCGAACGGGTGGTCGCCGGTGCAGAGGTCGTCGAAAGTCCCGGCCCACAGGACCACCGCGTCCATGATGGCGTCGCTGACGGCGTCGAGCGTGTCGTCGGCGCAGAAGTCGCCCTCGCCGAGCGCGCGGGTGGCCGCGGCCCGCGCCTCGTCGGCGGCGGCCGCGTCTTCGGCCCACGCGACGGCGACGTCGTCGAGGACGGCGGCGGCGCGGGCTTCGGGCGTCGCGTACCAGGCGAACATGCCCGGGATGTCGTCCGCGGTCATGCCTTGGAGGAACATGCCGTGAACGCAGGTCCGGGGGTCGCGGTCCTTGGCTTCGAGGAGGCGGGTCTCGGCCGCGTCGCGAAGCATGTCGAATCCGATTTCGGAGGAATCTTGGGTCATGAGCCCATCCTACGTGTTCCCGCCGTCGCCGCCGAACGCGTCGCCCCCCGGAACTCGGAAGGCGGTGGCCGGCGGCGCGGATCCGGCACTGTCGTCGGGCTCGACGCGTTACACTGTGGACACTCCCGTGGAACTTTCCGTCTGTTTGAAAATCGCCCGCGGCGAACCCGTGTCGGTGCCCGACGTCGAAGCTTTCGACAAACGACTGTTGGACATCGTCCGCTTCTGCATGGGCCGTATGAACGCGCTGCGGCGTCGTGTCGGCAGCGACGATCTGCGCTCCGAAGTGAAGTACGCACTGATTCACGCGGTGCCGACATTCAGAGGCGAAACCGAGGCGGAGTTCTGGACTTTCGTTCGCAGCATCGTGTCGAACGTCTATGTGGACGCGCAGCGGGCGGAAGGCGCCCAAAAGCGCGATCTGTCGAAATCGGAGTCCCTCGATGAACGTCCGATATCGAGCCC
>CAIWVZ010000434.1 GCA_903916245.1 uncultured Planctomycetota bacterium
CCTCCGCCTCCGCCGCCGGTCGCGAAGGAGCTCGAGGAAGAGACCGCGTCGATCGCGAAAGCGACCGGCGCGCGGCTCACGGCGTCCGAACACCCCGTCTTCGACTGCGCCTCCGCGCTCACGCGCGACGAGACGTCGGTGGTCGTCGACGGCGCCGAAAAGGCGTGGGCGATCTTCAAGGAAATCTCGGGGGCTTCCGGGCCGTCGGAAGTCTTCGGCGTGAAGAAGCCGTTGCTCGTGATCCTTCCCGGGGCCGAGGCCTACAAGAAACTCGGCTACTGGTACGAGAAACAGTTCGGACGTCCCGGCATGGGGGACGCCGTCGCCAACTCCACGTATTTCCCCTTCGACTCGCCGCGTTGTCTCATCGGCATGCATCTGAAGCCGTCGGACGCGACGGGCCTCGCCCACGTGGCCGCGCATGAAACCGGTCACCTCTGCGTGCAGCGCTACAAGTTCAATTCGAACTATTCGCCGCCGTGGTTGTGCGAAGGAATGGGCGCATATCTCGAAGCGCGCGTGTTCGGCGTGACCAACTGCTACTGCTTCTCGCCCGGCGGCGCGCAGCGTTACGGAGCGGGCGATGCGGGTGCCGTCCTCGAGAAACTCTCCGATTTGCAGTTCGCGAAGTGGAAGGTGGCGGTCAAGGCGGCCGCCAAGGCGCGCCAGTTCAAGTCGTTTGCGAACCTCGTTCCGTTGCAACTCTCCGAACTGGGTGCGGCCGAGGTGGGCAAGGCGTGGTCGATGATCGACTACATGACGACACTCGGTCCCGGCAAGGTCGGCGAGTTCATCGGCAACGTGAAGAAGTGGTGGCCCCCGGAAGTGGTTTACGACCACACGCCCGGAAAGACGGCCGCCCAAGAAAAGGCGATTTTGACGACGTTCGGGGTCGAAACCGTCGCGTTCGAAGAGCAGTGGCGTATCTGGGTGACGTCGAAGTACTGATCCGATGAACGGCGACGGTCCCTTCCCCGAAATCCCGGGCTTCGCCATCCGCGCGGTGCTCGGGCGCGGGGCGACGGCGACCGTCTTCCGTGCCGTTCAGACCGCGATGGGCCGCGAAGTCGCGCTGAAGGTCGCCGACGTCGGCGGGGCCGAAGGTCGGCGTCGTGCGCTGCGCTTGTTCCGGGAAGCGCGCACGGCGGGGGCGCTCGACCACCCGTTGATCGCCCGCGGCATCGACGCGGGCGAGACCGGAACCCTCTGTTGGTTCGCGATGGAGTTGGTCGAAGGGCGCACGCTCGAGGAGCTCCTGCGCTCGGAACGGCGGCTGCCGTGGCGTCGCGTGGCGACGATGGCGGTCGACGTCCTCGATGCCCTCGGGCACGCGCACGCCCGCGGTGTGGTTCACCGTGATCTCAAGCCGTCGAATCTCGTCGTCGGCCCCGATGGGCGCACCCGTGTTTTGGATCTCGGTCTCGCCACTCGTGAAGACGACCCCCGAATGACGCAGGAGGGCGGCACGGTCGGGACGCCGCGTTACATGGCGCCCGAGCAAGCGCTCCATCCGCGCGCCGTCGACGGACGTGCGGATTTGTTCAGCCTCGGCGCGACGATGTACGCCGCCGTCGCCGGCGTCCCGCCGTTCGGAGGAGCGACGGTCGCCGAGACTCTGACGCGACTTTTGTACGACGCGCCCCGTCCGCTCGAGTCGATCGTGCCCGCGATCCCGTCGGGATTCGCCGCCGTCGTGGGTCGCGCCCTCGAAAAGAATCCCGCGGATCGCTTCTCGGAAGCGTTGTTCATGGCGGAAGCCTTGCGCGGCGTCCTCGCGGGTCGTGCGCCGTCTCCCGCGACGCCCCGCCGTCGTCGGGCCGCGGTTTGGGTCGTGTTCGTTGCCGCGGTGGTCGCGGCGCTTTCGTGGGCGGCGCTTCGAAACGAGACGGCACCCGATCTCCCCGTGGAACCGCCTCGGGCCCCCGCGAGGTCCACGGAAGTCACCGCGTCCGCACCGGCTTCCGCGCCCGCGCCGCAGGGCGTGCCCGTCGTCGACGCGGGGGAGAGTGTTTCGAATCGCGCCGCCGTTCTCGACGATCTCGTCGAAGACGTGCTCGGTCGTCTGGAGGCGATCGGCGTCGATCCCGGACGACACGCATGGACGGCACGGGACGTCTCGGCGCGACTCGACGCCGCAACGTCGGCTCTTCCCGAAGATGCCGGTTCGGCGCGCCGGATCCGTGTGGATACGAAGCGACGTCGATTGGAATCGACGTTGGCCGACGAGGCGATCGCGCGGTTTTCGACGCGGCTCGCGGAGGTCCGCGC
>CAIWVZ010000435.1 GCA_903916245.1 uncultured Planctomycetota bacterium
CAACTCGCGGAGCCGTGCGCGCATGGCGTCCTTGAACGGAAGCAACTTCGGACGCTCCGCCAAGATCGACACGTCGACCTGAGCGGCCTTCAGGCCGCGGACGCGGAGTTCTTCGACGACGCGGCGCAGAAGGTCGGCCGAGTCGGCTCCGCGCCATCGAGGGTCCGTGTCGGGGAAATGTTCGCCGATGTCCGGTAGACCCGCGGCGCCGAGAAGTGCGTCGCAGATCGCGTGAAGCGCGACATCGGCGTCGCTGTGTCCGAGCAGTCCGAGTTCGGACGGCACCGTGACGCCGCACAGCACCAGCGGACGTCCGGGAACGAGTCGATGAATATCCCAACCGAAACCGACGCGATCCGGTTCGCGCGGGAGGAGCGCCGACGCGAGTCGAAGATCCTGAGGGTGCGTGATCTTGAGATTCGTCGACGCGTCCTCGACCAAGACGGGTGCGACGCCCGCGGCTTCGAGCAACGACGCTTCGTCCGTTCCGTCTCGCCCCGCCGCGACCGCGTCGCGAAGGACGCGCAGCAGCAGTTCCCGTCTAGCACCCTGTGGGGTCGTCGCGAGATGAATACGACGACGATCCAAGGTTTCGGCGACGCGTCCCGCGTCGTCCGCACGCTTCACCGTCGACGTCGAAGGAACGGCGAGGAGCGCCGCTTCGGAACTCCCCAAGACGTCGATCAACGCACGCACGCGATCGGCGGAGACGAACGGCCGTGCGGCGTCGTGAACGAGAACGTCGACGGAAGTCGACGCGGTCGCTTCGACTCCGGCCAAGGCGGAAGCCGTACGGGTCGCTCCACCCGCTACGACGGCCCCGACGCCGAGGGCGCGTAGGCGCGCACCGAGTTCGGAGTCGGTCACCGAAGCGACGTCGTCGGGGTGCACCACGAGCACGCGTTCGACGATCGCCTCGATACCGGAGAACGCGCGAACGGCGCGTTCGATCACGGTCATCCCACCGACGTCGACGAACCCCTTGCGTACGCCCGCACCGAGGCGGGTGCCCGAACCGGCCGCGACCAACACGAGGGACGTCGACATGCCCGAAATTAGCGCGTCGGAACGCGACCGTCCGCGAACGTTTTCCGCCGCGCGGAAAGCGTCGGATTTTCCGACGAATCGCTCACGCCGAACCCGCGGGAATCCGAAAAGACCTCATGGCGGTGCCCGCCGACGTCCCCGTCGACCGAACGCCACCCACCGCACTCACCGCGGAGGCTCCCATGAGGCTCGGATACCTGCGCATCGCGGTCGCGATGCTGATCACCCAACTCGCGGCGGTATCGACGTCCGCCCAGTCGCCGTCGATCGCACTCGACTCCGCCGTCGGCGGCGTCGTCGGCGTGGCTCCCGAAGCGGTCGTCGAATTCGCGATGCTCGGAGTTCCCGATGCGCCGTTCGCCGTCCTCGCGAGTCCGGCTTCGGTCGCTCGCACGACCCCTTTCGGAATCCTCGAACCCGATGCGCTCCACCCCGACGCCAACGTCGTCTTCGACGGCTTCGACCCGAACCATCCACTCGCGTCGTCGTCGCTCCTCGGCATCGAAGGACTCTTCACCGTCGCGATGCTCCCCTTCCCCGAAGCGGGGGTCGTCCGCGATCCCGATTACTGGATTCAGGCATTGTCGCCGGACCCGACCACGGCCGCCGGACTCTCTCTCTCGAACGTCGTTCGTATCCACCTGCTCGCTCCTCCGCCGTCGGTCTCCGTCATCCATCCGAACATCGCTCCGGCCGGGGGGACGGTCGTCGCCTTCGGCAGCCAGATTCCCGTCGCGGGAAGCCCCCTCGCCGCGACGGTCGGCGGTGTGGCCGCCGACGTCCTGCGAACGGATCGGGGGCGTCTCGACGTCACGCTCGGAACGGGCGCGCGCTCCGGTCCGCTACGGATCGACACGGCATCCGGAACGTCCTCCGACGATCCGGACCGCCTCGCGTCGTGGATCACGGTCGTTCCGGGGCCGGTGTTCACTCCGACCACGGCTCCGTCCGTCGTGACGTTTCCCTGCGCGATTCGCGGATGGCACTCGCGCTTCTCTCCGCGCCGGTTCGCCGTCGCGCTCGCCCCGGGCGACGAACTCGTCGCCGAACTCTACGTCTTCGATCCGGTCAACGAACGCGTGACCGGCGACATGAACCCGAGCGTGCCGCACTTCGATCCCCTCCTGAAAGTTCTTCGCGGAGTGCAGGCGCCGATCGTCGTCCTCGTCGACGACGATTCCGGCCCCTCGGTCGCGGCCCGCGTCGGCGGACCGGGAACCCCGCGCTATTCGAGCCCCGAAGGCGAAACGGTGTTCGTCGAAGTCAATTCCTACAATAGTCAATCCGAAGGCCACTATCTTCTCGTCCTCGCGGCGCGCCCCGCCGAGGAATCCGAACCCGCGATCCACACCGTCCATCCGAACGTGGGGCGTCCGGGCGACCGACTGACGGTATTCGGATCCGGTTTCGATCCGGCCGCACCTCTCTCCTTCGGCATCACGATCGGCGGCGTCCCGTGCCGCGTCGATGCCGTATTCGCCAATCGCATCGCCTTCTTCGTCCCCGAGGGCGCGAGATCCGGGCCCGTCGCGGTCCACCGGAACGGATCCGCCCGTACGGGACCTCCCGACGACGTCGCGACATGGGTCACGGTCGCTCCGTTCGACACGACCCGGGTCGACGAAACACCCGGACCGACCGTCCTCGTTCCGGGCGTCGCCCACCGATCGGCGATCGACTTCATCGCCGACGTCGACGATTACGACGTCTTCCTCGAGGAAGGGAGCGTGCTGTCGCTCGAGGTCTACGCCTACGATCCCGTGGGAGATCGCGTCATCGACTCCTCGCTCTTCGCGACGGGACCCGCGGATGTCGAATGGCGGCTCTACGACCCGCAAAACCTGTTTTTTCCGCTCGTCACCCAACTGAACGACGGTCCCGGGCTGAACGCCGTCACGGGCCACGCGAGCATTCATCCGGGATTCCCTGCTCCGTGGACGGGCACCTTCCGCATCCGCGTCGGAACGTTCTTCGGCTGGTCGGTCGGCGACTACCTGATCATTCCCCGCGTCGATTGAGTGCGGAACGCGGAGGCATCGCCTACGATGTCTCCGTGGAACTTCCCGATCTCCGCACCCGCAAACGTCTCGTCGTGGCCGGCATCGATCCGGGCACCCGCGTCATGGGATTCGGGGTCGTCGGGCGCGTGGGCGGTCGCGTAATCCGTGTCGACCACGGTGCATTTCGCCCACCGCGCGACGGCGACGTCGGCGCACGCCTGTTCTCTCTCTTCACGTCGTTGCGCGCCTTGGTCGGTCACCACAAGCCGGACCTTTTGTCGCTCGAAAAGACGTTCTTCGCGAAGAACGCGCAATCCACGTTGCGCATCGGAGAAGCCCGGGCGATCGTCCTGCTCGTCGCCGAAGAAGCGGGCATCCCCGTCCTCGAGTACCCGCCCACCGTCGCGAAGCGCGCGGTGACGGGCTCGGGTGCGGCCGACAAGCCGACGGTCGCACGCATGGTCGCCGCCGATCTCGGACTTGCGGAACTTCCGCAGCCGCACGACGCCGCGGACGCCTTGGCCCTCGCCCTCTGCGCGCTCCGGGATCCACGCCTCGACCCGCGTTTCCGCTGAACCTCTCAAGTTCCGAACCTTTTTCCGCCGATGGATTTCTCGAACCCCGCTTCCGGGGCCGAGGAACCGTTCCATGCGCCGATTCGTCCTACCCGCTTTTCTGCTCCTCGCTCTCGCCTGCAGCGAAACCGCGCCCACGGGCAAGACGCCGACTCCCGTGACGAATCCCGTCGCGACGTCCGGGCGTGCGACGATTCCCGAAGACCAGCGCCCGTCCGCCCTGAAGCCGGACGACGCCGAGGTTCCCGCCGAGGTGCGCGCGATCGAGATTCAGATCGACCGCAAGCAGGCCGTCATCGCGGACGAGATCCTGATCGAAGTCTCCTGCAACTACGAGTGGGACGTCGCGTTGACCGGCGACCGCGTCGGCAAGCAGGTGGCGGACCGCGGCGGCCATCGCTGCGAAGCCGTCGGCGCTCCGCGCGCGATCTTCCGCAACCTCGACCTCCGCGCACGCAATCGCATCACGTTCTGGAAATCGGGACTCGACGTCACGCCGTTCATCCGCGTCGTGGCGCGGGGCGACGTCCGGCACATCGACGCCGACGCCACGGGAACGTATCGTGTGAAGAACGTCGGCCTCCTCCGCATCGACAATGCGGCGCTCACCGTGAACGGTGACGCGACGGCGGTCGGCGCGACCGAGAAATGAAAGCCGTCGTTCAACGCGTTCTTTCCGCCCGCGTCACCGTCGACGCCGAAGAGACCGGAGCCGTAGGGCCCGGTCTCCTCGTGTTTCTCGGCGTGGCTCCGAGCGACACGGCGGACGTCGCACGCGCGTTGGCGCGCCGCATCGTGGCGGCCCGCGTCTTCGCCGACGCGGAAGGGCGCATGAATCTCGCGATTCGCGATATCGGAGGCGGCGTCCTCGCCGTCTCGCAGTTCACCCTGCTCGGCGACACCTCCCAGCGACGCCCGTATTTCGGCGGCGCGATGGCGCCGGGTCCCGCCGAAACGCTCTACGGCGTCTTCTGC
>CAIWVZ010000436.1 GCA_903916245.1 uncultured Planctomycetota bacterium
GGACATTCGCGGCGACATTCGTTCGTTGGGCTTCGACGTGGTGCGCCCGGTCGGTACCGCCGCCGCCGGGACGGTCCTCATGCCGTTGTTCGGCAGCCTTTTCCCCGAAGGAACGTGGGCGTTGTCGCTCGTCGACGCTCTGGAATCGCCGATTCCACCGAAACTCGTCGACCTGGTGACCGCCGACGGACGCCGCCTTCCCGCGGAGGGCGCGACGATTCGCGTCGATGCCGCCGCCCAATCCGGACGGTGCGGAGATCTCGTCTCCGCGGGATCGAGCCGCATCGGCATCGATCGCCTGATCGTGCGCGGCGCCCGTCCCTGGACGTGGCCCGTAACACCGCGCTGAACACGGTTTCTCGGAGTGCGGGAGACGATCGCGTTCGTTGCCGCGTCTCTCACCTCGAACACGACGTCGTCGGTTCAAGGAACACCATGAATCTCCGGTTCGTCGCCGCCTCGCTTTGCGGCGCTTCACTCTTCGCACAGGGTCTCGCGTACTCGGTCGCCGTCGACATCCTCCTGCCGCTCCCGGTCCGAGACGAAGAAGTCCATTGGCTCTCCGCTTCCGCACGACGACCGTTCGTCCCGAAGGATCTGCTCGCACTGCTTCGCGGTGACGCGAACGGCAACGGTCGCTTCGACGATGCGCCGACCGACATCGACGCCCTCGATTGGACGGCGGGGCCGACGCCGGGTCTCTTGGGGTCCATTTCGGCGGACACCACGATCCCCGGAGGCCCCACGCTCCGCGACGGCGACGTCTTCCGCATCGGCCCGACGGGTCTCGTCGTCGTCCACCCGGAATCGACGTTTACGGCGGCCACCGGCACTTCCGACGTCGATCTCGACGCCTTCGCGACGGCTCCGGACGGCACCATGTGGTGGAGCTTCGCCGACGACGAGGCAACGACCTCCCCGACTCTGGCCGCCGTTCTCGGCGGCGGCGTGATCGACCGTCACATCGTCTTCGTCCTCGCTCCCGGAGCCGTCGAAGCGACGGTGGCGATGACGAAGAGCGCCGTCGTCGCCGCCTTCAACGCGGCCTGCGGAACCTCCGCGACGACCGTGGTGAACACGACCGACATCGCCCTCGATCCCTTCCATGCGGGCGCGCTGCTCCTCACCTGCGGGTCCACGTCCTCGGCCCTGCGGGGGCGGGTCGTCTCGACGCACGCGGGCGGCACTCCGTTTACTTTCGGGGGACTCGTCGTCGATCCCTCCGCATTCGCCTTCGCCACGGCTCCCTCCTTGGACGGCATCGCGTGGGTTCCGAGCACACCCGGGCCGACGTTGAGAAGCCTCGTCGACGTCCCGTCGATCGCGGCGTCGGAGACGATCGATCTCCTCGGCGAAGGCTTCCTTCCCGGCGAGACCGTTCAACTCGTCGTCTCTCCGGCCGCCTATCCCCGTCCGACCTTCGCGGCGCTCTCGGGAGTCGGCGGATTCGGTCACACGCCGCTCGACCTCGCCGACCCCGCGTTCGCCCTGTCCGTCGCATCCCCTGAATTCCGACTGTCGGCCGACGCTTTCGGCGGGATCCGGTGGCAACGCACGGCGGCCGGACTGGTTCCGACGACCGCCTTCGTGCAGGCCTTTGGGACGGCCGGCGGCGCGGTTTCGACTCCCGCTTCCGTGACGCTCGCTCCGTAACCGATCGCGATCCGGGCGGCGTATGATGGGCGGACGACGTTCGCCCCATGCGCCGCGCTCCGGTCATCTTCCTTCTGCTCGCACTCTTCGCGCTGGCCGCGACGTGCTGGGTGACGTTGGATAAAACCAACACCGAGAACGCGGACGTTTCCGCGGCGGCCCCGATCGAGGGGGGTACGACGCATTCCGAAACCGTGCCGTCGTCGCGCCCCGCGACCGACTCGATGCCCGAGTCGCGCCCCGACGCCACGCCTCCTCCGGGGGCGATCGTGGGTAGAGTCGTCGACCGCGGCGGGATCGGCTTGCCGGGCGCGCGCCTGTCGGCGACCCTCGTCGCACCGCCCGGACGTCGCAACTTCGCATTGGTCGAACGCTTCGACGCGTCATCGACCTCCGACGACGACGGTCGCTTCCGATTCGATGTCCCCGGAGGCGGGGTCTATCGCATCATGGCGGAAGCCGACGGCTTCGGGCCGGGATTCGTCGACGGGCTCGTGCCCGGGCAAGACACCGAAATCCTGCTCCTCCCTCCCGCGACGCTCGAAGGCGTCTGTCGCGACCTCGACGGCGGACGTCCCGTCGAAGGCGCGGAAATCGTGGTCACTCCGGCGGACGGAACACCGATCCGCCGCATGACGACCGGAAAGGACGGAGCCTTCCGCTTCGCGAATCTCGCCGGCGGGAAGGTGGTCGCCGTCGCCGACCACCCGACGTATGCCGCCGCGATTCCCGTCGATGTCGACCTCGAATCGGGGGATCGTCGAGAAATCGCATTCGATCTCGACCCGGGCAAGCAGCTCGTCGGCACCGTCGTTTCGGAAGAAGAACGTCTACCGATCGAAGCCGCCGTCGTCTCCATCGGGAAGAAGAAAGCCAAGACCGCCAAGGACGGCAAGTTCGTCCTCAAAGGGGTATCGGCGAGCCGTCATTTGGTTCAGGTATCGGCGGCCGGATTTCTTCCGGATGCGCGTCAAGTCACCCTTTCCGGAACGCGCCGGGAAGGCGCCGTCTCCGTCGTGCTGCGTCGAGGCGCGACGATTCGCGGCCGCGTGATCGCGGACAACGGCGACCCGATCGAGGGTGTGGAACTCCGCGTCTTCGACACGTGGGGGGACCAGACTTCCTGGTGGGAGAACTGGGACACCCGCCACCTCAAGGCGAAGTCCGCCGCCGACGGGAGCTTCACCCTGTCGGGGTTTCCCGCGGATGAACATTCGCAGCGCGGTTTGCGGGCGCGACACCCCGACTGGCCCGATCGCTTTCAACCGATTCCGAAACTCAAAAACGCCGGCGACGTCGAAACCGTCACCATCGTGATGCGCGCGGGCTCGAAGATCGAAGGGGTGGTTCTTGATCCGGAAGGTCGGGGAATCGTCGGAGCGCGCGTCGAACTCGTAGCCTCGAACAACTGGGGAGGCGAATCCGAGGAAACGGACGACGAAACGGGAGCGACGAAGCCCGCAAGAAAGAGAGTTGCCGCATCGAAGGATGAAGGCGCGTTCCTCTTCACGGGACTCGCCCCCGGACGCTACCGGGTCATCGTCAACGTCAAAGGGTATCCCGCCGGGTGGAACGACAACGTGACCATCGACCAGCAGGGACGCTCGCAGCCGGTGCGCATCCAGTTGCAGCCGGGAACTCCGCTTTCTGGAATCGTGCTCGCCGAAGTCGATCAATCCCCGATTCCGAACGCCCGCATCTTCGCGTCCTGCAAAACGGGGCATGCCGACGGCACGAGCACGAAGGACGGAGCGTTCACCCTCGAGTCCATCGGAAAGGCGCCGTATTGGATCCGTGTCGAGGCGCTCGGATACGCGGAGTTGTCGTTGGACAATCAGACCCCGGGTCCGGAAGGACTCGTCGTGCGCATGAAGCGTCTCGCGCGCGTCACCGGAAAAGTCGTCGACAAAAAGACCGGCAAACCCGTCACCGATTTCACGGTCAAGGCGACGGGCGACGATCCGCGCCGACCGGGTCAGCGGCGCAACGTTCTGTGGCTCGGCTGTTCGGCCAAGGACGGCACGTTCGCTGCGACGATCGCGCCCGGAAAAGTCTCCGTCGTGGTCGAGGCCGCGGGATTCGCGGAAGCGCCGGAGCAATCGTTGACCATCGAGGCGGGAGTCGATCCGGAGCCGCTCGAATTCGCGCTCACGAAAGGCGGCGCGATCGAAGGAACGGTCCGCAATGCGAACGGAGATCCGCTGTCCGACGTCACTCTGTGGGTCGGAAAGGACGACGAGGAACATTTCCGAACGAGCACATCGACCGAATCCGACGGCTATTACTTCCTCCCGGATTTGAAGCCCGGCATCTACCGGGTCTCCGCACAATGGTGGATGCTTCCGACCGAGACCGCGCGGAGCATCGTCGTGGATGCCGACCGTCCGACGCGCGTCGACATCCAGTTCTCGCAGCCTTCCGCGGTCACGCTGGCCGTCTCGATGGACGCCGAACGCTCCGAAGCGACGGCCGGTGCGGGCACCCCCGAAGTCGGCGAAACCACGGCCGACAACGCCCAAGAATCTCCCGAGAAAGTCTTGGCCCGCTATCGATCGAGCGCGTGGCCGAACGCGCGAATCGAAGCACTCGAGCAACAAACCGTCGAGTTCGAAACTCGATGGATTTCGGGGAATTGGGAGACGGTACCGTCGACCCACCAGTCCGTGTGGTTGGAACGGGGACGCAACGGTTATTCGGCGAAGCTCGGTCATCTGCTGCCCGGTCGCTATCGCCTGACGGTGCGGGCTCCGCTCCACGAAACCCGGACGGAAATCATCAACGTCGGCTACGGTTCGACGCACACCTATCGCATCGAGATGAAGGCGCGCTCCGGAGCGCGCCTCGACCCGACGCGCCGGGGCCGCGTGCTCTATCCGGACGGCTCGTCGGAATCGATCAACGACCGACGTTCGCGTTGGGGCAACTGGGGCAACGAAGGCGGATGACCGGCCCTCGTTTCCTCGTGTTGGTCTTGATCCTCGTCGCGGGCACCACGGCGGCCGTGCTCTACACCAACGGGCTTTACGAACGAAAAGCGGAAGAAATGCTGCGAGCGATGGGACACGAGGCCCCGCAAACGCGCCCGACGACGCGCTCGGCGTCACGTCCTTCCACGCGCCCCCTCCTGCGCACCGAGGAGACCGCCGTGTTACGCGCCTCCGACGGAACACGCGTCGTTTCGGTACGAGGCAACGGCGAATTCTTTCGCCTTCCCAACGGCCCGGAAGAACGTGGCCCCGTGGTTCGGGGAACGATCGGCAAGAAGGCCGCCGACGCGATGCGGGCCTCGCCCCCCGCTTCCGACGCGCTGAGGAGCCTGACCGGAACGAATCTGCGCACCGACGCGATGCCCGAAAAGGCGACCGTCGACGTTCGCCCGATCGACGTCGATCCGTCGATCTCCGCCTTGCCGTGGCCGAGTCGCCGCGCACTTCCGGAGGCGGGCGGTACCGTCGAAGTGCCGATGGTCGCCGGAGACGCTCGAACCTTCGTTCTCGCATTGAAGCCCGGAGTGCGCATCGCGCAGCGCGACAAGCAGTGGCGTATCGAACGCGTAGAGTTGATCGCGCCTTGATCCACCCGAGAGTCCTCAGTCTTCTCGCGTTCCTCGGATGCACGGTCGTCCTCGGGATCGCGGCCCGGCTTACCCCCGATCCCCGCGGATTCGGCACGCACGAAGGTCTCGGACTCCCCTCGTGCGGGTTCCTCGCGGTGAACGGCTACCCGTGCATGACCTGCGGGATGACCACCGCTTTCGCGAACATGATCCGCCTCGACGTCGCGGCGGCATGGCGCGCCAACCCGATGGGCATCGTTTTGTTCATCCTCACCGGGATGACCGCCGTGTTCGCCGCGCGCTGCCTGTACGACGGGTCGGATCCCCTACGACCGTTGCGCCATCGCACGGCGCCTTTTTGGGTGATCGGACTTTCCGTCGCCTTGCTCTGCAACTGGGCGCTTCTGATCCGCGGATCCTAGTCGCCGTCGTCCGCGTCGTCGCCGTCGTCGTCGGGAACACCACCGACGATGCGCAAGTACGAATCCATGCGGGCGGGGTGAATGTCGCCGCGCTCGGCGGCCGCCTTCACCGCGCAATCGGGCTCATGGACGTGCGTGCACGAATTGAAGCGACAAGCGTCGATGAACGGCTGAAAATCGCGAAATCGCACGGCGACTTCCTGCGGTTCCAAACCCGCGAGTCCGAAGGATCGGATCCCGGGCGTGTCGCACAACCAACCGTTCATGAAGCGATGGAGCGAAGCGACCGTGGTCGTGTGTCGGCCGCGTCCCCACTTGTCGCTGACCTCCCCCGTTTTGAGATCGAGCGACGGCTCGAGGGCCGTGAGGAGCGACGACTTTCCGACACCGGACTGCCCGACCGCGACGGTCAAACCGCTTCCGACGACCGCACCGAGTTCGGCGACCCCTTCGCCCGTCACCGTGCTGACGAAACGCACGTCGTAGCCGAGGCGCGTCCAAACGGACACCGCGTCGGCGAGCAGCGCACGATCCGGGATCAAGTCGACTTTCGTCACGACGACGATCGGCGGGATCGAAGAAGCCTCCGCCGCCACGAGCATCCGGTCGACGAGGCGCGGGAGAAAAGGCGGCTCCGCACACGACACGACGACGAGCACGCGGTCCGCATTCGCCACCATCACGCGGCGGCGCCCGCCTTCGAGGCGGCGTGCGAGCACGGACGTTCGGGGCGACACGTCTTCGACGATCACGTCGCCGCGATCCGCGCGACGAACCCGCACACGGTCTCCCGCGACGACAGGACGGGTATCTCCCGGGTGTTTTTCCTTCAGCGCCGGAGCGTAGAGGCAACGGACGATTTCCCCGTCGACCAGGACTTTCGCGTGACGCGCCGTCGGGGAAATGACCAATCCCTCGATCGTTCCGCGGCCTTGCGTGCGGGGTCCGCGCGCCATCAGTGATCGTGACCGATGTGCAGAACGGTCATCACGCCGAAAACGACCATCGCGATTCCGGAGACGACGAAGACGCGCCGTTCGAAGCGTTCCGTCGCGAGGCGACCGAGCAAGCCCAAGCCGCGGCGCACCAACGCGAGGAGGACGATCGTGGTGGTCCCGGCGGCGAGACCGAAGACGCCGAGAAGGAACCCGCCTTCTTGGGCGCTCTTCGTTTCGAGCGCGAGCGCGAGGCCCGTCGCGTTCGAATAGCAGGGCACCGCCATGTTGAGAACGCCGAGAAGGAACGCACCGACGAGCGGACTCTTCGGGTCCGCGAGACCGCGCGCGGGGCCGTGTCCGCCGTGCCCGCAATGAGGTTCGACGTCGTGTTCGTCGTGCGGCTGACAACCGCCGTGGACGTGTCCGGCATGCACCCAACGCGGTGACGCGATGTAGAACACTCCGAAACCGATCATCGCCACGCCGAGCACGGTTTCGGTCCAACGAAGATCCTTCAGGATCGCTTGGCCGAATGCGCCGGCGAGCGCGCCGATGACGGCGCTGCCGAGCGTGACGCCGATCGCGAACGCCGCGCCCGGACCGAAGGCCGAAGCGCGTTTGGCGGCGAGCGGCACCAACACCGGCCAGCCGTGACCGCAAGGGATCAGGGCGTGGAGGGCACCGAATCCGGCCGCCACGACGAGAGGGAGATCGACGAAGGTCGCAGGCACAGGTGGAGAGCGTAGCCCCCGAGGTTCCCGCGTTCAAACCGACGGTTCCCGGCCCGCGGCGGCGTTGCTATCTTCATCGGCGCGGCATGCGCAAGTGCCGCCGAAAAAAGGAACGCCGCCGATGCCCATGAGTCCCGTCCCCGAGCTGCTCGAGGAACTTCGCGCCGGCCGGATGATCGTTCTCGTCGACGACGAGGACCGCGAGAACGAGGGCGACGTCGTCTTCGCCGCCGAACACACGACGCCCGACAAGGTGAACTTCCTCCTGCACCACGCCCGCGGCGAACTCTGCATCGCCATGGACGCGGCGACCTGCGAGCGCCTCGACCTCCGTCTACAGACGGACGAACCCACCAATCGATTCGGAACCGCCTTCACCGTCACGATCGAGGCGGCACGCGGAGTCACGACGGGCATTTCCGCGAAGGACCGCGCGACGACGATTCTCGCGGCGGCCGCGCCCGACGCGAAGCCCTCCGATCTCGTCCGCCCCGGCCACGTGCATCCGCTTCGCGCGCGCCCCGGCGGCACCCTCGTCCGCCCCGGCCAGACGGAAGGGTCGGTCGACCTGTGCAAGCTCGCCGGACTCCGCCCGGCGGCGGTCATCATGGAGATCTTGAAGGAGGACGGCACGCTCGCCCGTCGTCCGGACCTCGACGTCTTCTGCGCGAAGTGGGGTCTCAAGATGGGATCCGTCGAGGACATCATCCGCCACCGCCGCACCACCGAACGCCTCGTGCAGCGCGTGTCGTCGGTCAAGCTGCCGACGAAGCACGGCGTCTTCGATCTGCACTCCTACGCGAGCCCGCACGACGACCAACTCCATCTCGCGTTGACGAAAGGCATCGTCGTCCCGGACGGCGACCTCGCGGCCCCTCCGCTTTCCGAACCCGTTCTCGGACGCGTCCACTCGGAATGCCTGACGGGCGACGTGTTCGGATCGTCGCGTTGCGAATGCGGCGATCAACTCGAACTGGCGATGGCCGCGGTGGGCGCCGCCGACCGCGGGTTCATCCTTTACATGCGCCAGGAAGGCCGCGGCATCGGACTCCTGAACAAGTTGAAGGCGTACGCGCTGCAGGATCGCGACGGTTTGGACACGGTACAGGCCAACACGGCCCTCGGGTTCCGCCCGGACGAACGCAACTACGGAACCGGCGCTTCGATCCTCTTCGACCTCGGCATCCGAAAAATCCGCCTCCTCACCAACAA
>CAIWVZ010000437.1 GCA_903916245.1 uncultured Planctomycetota bacterium
CCGGGCCGCCCGGACCACCGGGGCCGCGTTGTCCGGGGCCCATCGGGCCGCTCGGCTGACCGGGACGGCCGCGTCCCGTCATGATGAACGTGCGGCGTCCACCCGCGACGCTCGTCGGGATCAATCCGGAGCCGCCGGAGCCGGCGGCGGAGCGACCCTGCGGCGAGCCCGCCGGAGGACGCGTGACCGTGATTTCCTTGCGACCAAGGATTTCGCCCGTGCGGCGCGGGGCCGGGGCGGGGACGTCGCGCGAAACGACGCGGATATCACCGGGGCGAATCGGGGAGGCCGTCGCGGTGCGCGTCACGCGCACTTCCGGCGTCGGCGCGGGGGCCGGCGTCGGCGACGCCGAAGCCGCGGCGGGTGTGGCGGGTTGACCGAGCGGGCGTGCCACGACGGTGCGGCCCGCGGGGCGCGCGGGAGGCGGCGTCGTGGATGCCGGAGGCGGCATCACCGGTGCAGGTTCGGGCGTCGGCGCGGCGGCGGCCGCAGCGGCCGCAACGGCGGCGGGTGCGACAACGGTTTCCATCGGCGGAGCGACGACCTCGACGACGGGTTCGGGCGTCGATTCGATCGGCGCCGTCTCGGCGACGACGGGCTCCGGCTGCGGTTCGACCGCGGGCGCCGGTTCGGGCTCGGGAGCCTTCGGTGCGGGCGCCGCCGCCTTGGTCTCGCGGCCGGGCACATGCGTGGCGCTCGGCGGCGGCGGGGGAGGAGGCGTCTCCTCGACCGGCGTCGGTGCGGGCGGCGCTTCGGCGGCGGCCCGGGCGTTCAGACGATCCGCGATGTGCGCACGGACGACGTTCGTCTCCCAGTCTTCCAGACCGGAGGACACCGTCTTCGCTTCGAATCCCAAGGACTGCGCGAGCTCGAGGACCTCCTTCGGGGTGAGCCCCGTTTCCTTGGCGATCGCGGAGATTCTGATTTTTTTCTCTGTTGCCATGTGTTCTTCTTTTGTCGAACCGAGCCGCCGGCTGTGCCCGGCGGCCCATCGGCCGATCCCCGAGGATCAGCCCGAGGCGCCGTCGCCCCGCTCGTTGCCGCCGTGCTCCGCACCCGCGTCGAATTCGTCCGCGGCGGCGGCCTGAGCTTGGACGGAGTCGTCCGAGCCCGACACGATGTTGATGTCCCAGCCGGTCAGCTTCGCGGCGAGACGCACGTTCTGACCGCGGCGGCCGATGGCGAGCGAGAGTTGATCGTCGTCGACGACCACTTCCGCCTTACCTTCCTCCTCGAACAGCGTGATGCTCTTGATCTCGGCGGGTTGGAGCGCGTTCATCACGAGCACCTCCGCCGAGTCGTTCCACTTGATGATGTCGATCTTTTCGCCGCCGAGTTCGTCGGTGATCTTGCGGATGCGGGATCCGCGAACGCCGACGCATGCACCGACGCAATCGACGCGCGCGTCGCTCGACGTGACGCCCATCTTCGAACGGTAGCCGGGTTCGCGGGCGAGTTGCACGATCTGGATGATGCCTTCCGCGACTTCGGGCACTTCGCGCTCGAAAAGGCGGCGGACGAGATCCGGCGTCGTGCGAGAAAGAATGATGCGAACGCGCGGGCCGTACTTCATCACGTTGATGATCACGCAGTTGATGTGATCGCCGACGTGGTAGTTCTCGCCACGGACGCGGTCCGTGCGGGGGAGGACGGCTTCCGCGCCGCCGCCGAGGTCGATGACGACGTCGTCGCGCTCGAAACGGACGATCGTGCCGGTCACGAGTTCGCCCATGCGATCGGCGTAGACGCTGATGACGGCTTCCTGCTCGGCGTCGCGGATCTGTTGGATGATGACCTGCTTGGCGGTCTGCGCCGCGATGCGGCCGAGTTCACCCGAGGTCATGTTGAGGAGGGTGCCGTTGCGCCACGCGCGGATTTCGCCGTTCGTGCGGTCGATCTGGACACGGACGTCGTCCGTCTCCGAGTACTTCTTGTGGACCGCGGCACCGATGGCGGATTCGAGGGCGAAGAGGAGCCTCTCGACAGAGATGCCCTTCTCCCTGTGGTAATAATCCACGAGTCGGAGCAGTTCCGGGTTGCCGGCCATGGCGGGTCCTTGGAGGTGCGGAAGGATGACAACAGTGGAGGCCCCCGCGCGGCCCTTTGCCGCGCAGAAAAAAAACGACGTGGGCGTACCCACGTTCAGAGCCTCGCACCTGGCACCCTAGGAACGCACCTTGCTAGGTAGGATAACCTACCCGTCCCCGCGCTTTCATCAAGCCGCGTCCTCCGCGGGATTTCCGCGGATGAAAGCGTGTCGGGGCGTTCACCCGGCGGGTGGAGGCGCAGGCGGTGAAAGTGCCATTTCTTCCCAAGAAAAATTCGAACGCCCTGGTCGCCGGGATCGCGGTCGCGGCGGCCGCCCTCCTCGTGGTGTTCGTTCTGCTCGTTCGTTCGGAAGCCTTCGAACTCGTCGGGAGCCAGATGCGGTCGCAGGCCCACGACGTCGGGGTGGCCCTGAGGGACAAGCTTGAAGCGGACTTGCGTCGAGCCCCCCCCCTCGACACCC
>CAIWVZ010000438.1 GCA_903916245.1 uncultured Planctomycetota bacterium
ACACCCAACGAAACGGCGCCGGTCGGTTCGTACCTACCGAACACGTTCGGTCTCCACGATATGCACGGCAACGTGTGGGAATGGACGCTCGACTTCTACTGGGATTTCTCCTACACCCTTCCGATGCGCGAAGGCGACGCGTACCGCGAACCCGAAGCTCAGGGTGACCGCGTACGACGCGGTGCAGGATGGAACTCGCTTCCGAACGACGCACGCACGACCAATCGCCATCGCCTCGAAGAGTCCGTCAAGTACGACTCTCAAGGCTTCCGCGCCGCCCGTCCGCTCGTGAAGTAATCCGCAAAACGGTCCTCCGGCTGCGCCCCCAATAGTCGTCGTCACGAATCCAGATGCACAGGTCGTCGCCCTGACCGGAGGCTTCACCTACCTCCCCAATCTGTCGCTGGGATCCATCACTCCGTACGTGCTCGCGTCGGGCGCAAATGTGACGGTGACGGGACAGGGATTTCAGTCGGCGTGTAGTCTCAACGTAGGTGGTGTCGCGGTAGCCGACGCGCGCCCTCCGCATCGGATCTAGTGCAAACGCCGGCGTCGTGACGCACTACCCGCTCACAGAACCCATCCCGCCGAACAGTCCGTTCACCGTGGCCCTTGAAGGTGGAACACCGGAAGCCCCGGTCACGTTGGTCGTGGACGTCACGAGCCCGGCACCCGTCTCGCAGTTCCCAAACGCGACCGCCGACATGGTGGTCGCGCTGTCGACGGTCGGCTCGTCCGTCGTCTTCGACGGCATCGGCATGCTCGGAGCCCCGACGCCGGGATTCACGTTGGCACCGAACCCGACGACGACTCCGGCAGCCGCCGGGACACCACTTCCCGGATCTCTCACTTTGCCTACGATGGTGACCGGCCCGGCACCGGCGGGCATCAACCTCACCCTTCAGGGCTTCTACCTCGATCCATCCTCCCCGATCGGTATTCGCCTCACCTGGCCGCGCTACCCGATCGCCTTCTGACCGGAACGGTGCCTACGGGAGCTCACCTCATGCGTCGGAAGGCGCGAATGTTGGGCGTCGAATGACCGCTGAAACGTCACTGGCGTCTTCGAGCCGAAGTCCGAAGGAATCGGTCTCCCCGATGACATAAGCTGGGCGAATGACCCCGCTCACGCCTCGCGGATGGGACGCGCCGCTCCCGAAGTTCGTCGACGACGACCGACGTGCGATCATCGAATCCCTCAGGCGCCTCGTGCCCGACGCGGGCGATCCGCAAATCGACGCGTGGCGATCGTCGATCAAAGATCTGCAGTCCGAAAGTGGCGAGCTTTTGGCGCGTGACAGTGCCGCCGGGTCCTATGGCACCATCCTCGAATACGTGATGCCGATGGAATCGCGTCGCCCCGACTGCATCTTCCTCGTGGACGGTGCCGTGGTGGTCGTCGAAATGAAGGGTAAGACGGAAGCGACGATGGCCGACGTGGACCAAGTCGCCGCCTACGCCCGCGACCTGCGCTGCTACCACCGTGACTGCGAAGGTCAGCCTGTGGTGGCGATCCTTGTGCCGACCCGTATGTCCGGCATCGGCCCCAAGGAGGGCGACGTCATCGTCTGCGGTCCCGACGCCCTCGAAGAGGTGATTCGTTCGATCGACCGGGCACGCCAATCTCCGACTCCGATCGACCGCTTTTTGGACGAAGCGGCCTACCGCCCTCTCCCCACGCTCGTGCAAGCGGCTCGAGAACTGCTGCGAAGCGGAAACGTTCGGCGCGTGTCACGGGCGGCGGCCGCGACCGAACCAACCGTCGACCTGATCCGCGAGATCGCCGTCGAAGCGGCACGTTCGAAGACGCGTCGACTGATTCTGGTGACGGGCGTTCCCGGAGCGGGAAAGACCTTGGTGGGTCTACAGGCGGTCCACGCCGATTACCTCGACACATTGGCCGTCGACCGCAACGGTGAAAAACCGACCGCAACCGCGGTATTCCTCTCGGGCAACGGCCCACTCGTCGAAGTGCTCCAATACGAACTGACGAAGGAGAAAGCCGACGGCAAGACCTTCGTCCGTGGCGTGAAGGACTACGTCAAGCGCTACTCGCGGCGCAACAGCCCCACTCCGTCCGAACACGTGTTGGTGTTCGACGAAGCGCAGCGCGCGTGGGATCGAGAACGCGTGGCCGACGGGCATGACGAGCCCCTCGAGAATGCGAAATCCGAGCCGGAACTGTTCATCGAATTCGCCGACCGTATCCCCGAATGGTGCGTCGTGATCGGCCTCGTCGGAACAGGACAGGAAATTCACAACGGCGAAGAAGGCGGTCTGCAGATGTGGCGCGAGGCGATCGCGAAAAGCCCACGCAACGCCGACTGGCTCATCCATTGCCCCGACCAACTGGTTCCGCAAATGCGGATCGAAAGTACGTCGGCACGACCTCCCCTCCCCGACGGCCGACTCAACCTGACCACCGAAATTCGCTTCCACTTGTCGAAGGACGTGCATGCATTCGTTGCCGGACTGCTCGGCGGCAAACCCACGCCCGAGCTCTCGTCCCTCGCCGCCTCGCTCGAACAAAGCGGCTACCACCTACGCGTCACCCGCAACTACGAGAAGTCGCGCAATTATCTGCGTCAGCGGTACGAGAACGAACCGGATAAACGGTTCGGCGTCATCGCATCCTCCCGCGATCGCCACCTCGCGGAGAATTGCGGCATCAAGAACGACTTCCAATCCACCAAGCGTGTGAAGTTCGGCCCATGGTTCGCGGAGGGCGAAGACGATCCGAAGCGCCGCTCATGCAGACTTATGGAAGACGTCGTCACCGAATTCGGCTGTCAAGGTCTCGAACTCGATGCGGCTCTCATTGCCTGGGGCAGCGACCTCCTGAAAGTGGCGAAAGAGTCGGATGCACAACCGTGGTCGAACGCTCTCGCCGCGAAATATCGGAGCAATGGTCACGCGAAGGTCAAAGACCCTTATCAACTCCGCGTCAACGCCTATCGCGTGCTCCTCACCCGAGGCCGAGAGGCATCCGTCGTGTTCGTCCCACCCGAACCGATGTTCGACGCCACATTCGAGTACCTCGTCGCGTCGGGATTCCGCCCGATCCTCTGACCGTACGAAGCGAGATTCGACGGAGCGACAACCGGATCCACATGCGACGTCACCGGATCGGCCCCTCCGCCGGTCCGGCGTCGGCGTTCTCATCCTCTACGGAAGGAAGTAGCCGCGCTCGGCGGGGGTCGGGACGCGACAGGTGGACTTGCTCCCGAACAGCGCGTAGCGACGGGCCGCAATGAAGCGATAAAGCGCGTCGCGAAGCGAGCGCGGCAGAAACCGAAAGACGGTCAAGAGCCGCCACAGTCCGCCGAGCGAAGAGGCGATCGCGAAGACGGCGTCCGAACGGACGTAGCGGACGCCGTCCACCACGACGACGACCGACGCTTGACCACCTTCGCCGACGCTCAGGCCGAAGGAGCGGGCCGTTTCCCCCTGTAACGATGCGTACCGCAGGTTGCGTCCGCCGTCTTCTTCCATGAGCGCGCTGACGAAACCGTTGCAAAGATTGCAGACGCCGTCGAAGAACACGATCGCGGGTTCCGATGATCGCTTCGGCGGAATCCACGACGGGTCGAAGACGAACAGGTGGATCATCACCATTCCGAGGGTAAGATCCACGAAGTCGACCGACAGCATGATGCCCGCGTGCATCAGCATGAACGCCGTCCACATCCACGGACGCGGGCGGTGAAAAAACGCCAACGGCAAAGCGAGCACTTCAAGAGCCAACGTTCCCCACGTCGCACAGCGCAACACGACGTCCGGCAACGACTGGACCCACGTGCCGAAGAAGGTCGGTCGGGCCAGCGGATTCTCGAACAGTCGCCCGAGGGCGGTTCCGTCCTGCCAACTCGGCGACTGCAGTTTGTGGAGACCGCTCAACGTGTAGCCGACCGCCAACAGCCCCCACGCACCGACCATGAGCAGCGCAGGGATCGGGCCGCGACGTCCTGTCCCCGAAGTCCGCAGCGACGCCGCCGTCGTTTCGACGAACGGCACGGCGAGCAACAACCAACCGACGTAGGGCATGCCGGGATTGCGGATGAACACGTTGCGGGTCACGAGGCAGGCCCCTCCGAACCACAGAAGGACCGCCACGAACGACGCACGCACGCCGCACCCGAGGAGGATGCCGAGAATGCCGAGTACGGCGACAAAACCCCGAGCGAATTCGGGCGTATCGGCGAGAAACAGCGGATTCGGGAACCACGGCCATGTGGGAAGCGTCGACGGATCGCCGAGCACGCCCGAACTCGAGAAGAGTTCGTCCGCAAAAGGCGCGAGCGCGAAGTAGTGGACCGCGAGATAGGCGCCGAGGACGAAGCGCACGAAGCGCCACGTCCACGGAGTGGTGTCGGGAATCGTCATCGGGGTGCCACCCCGCGCACGAAGGTCCCTGGGATGCCGCGAGCCCGGCTTTCCTGCATCACGTCGACCCGAGCCAGCGGGGCGCGCTCGCCGAGAGTGGACGCCACCAACCCGGGCTCGAAAAAGGCCCACCGCATCACGGACTCCCACATGGCGGTCTCTTCGGGAGTCTCCAACTTCGGACCGAACGCGAACACGGCTCCGAAGACGTTGCGGAAGTTGTACGGCCCGTCGAGGCGTTCGTAGGTCTCGGGCGTCACGTCCACGACGCGTTCGGTGCCGTCCACCCGAACGAAGCGGATGCGGTAGCGCGACGAGAACGGTTCGATCCCGCGAAAATCCGAGAAGACGAGGGGCAAGGGCGCCGCATTGGTCATGAATCCCAACGCGGTGATCGGCTTCAGCCCAAGAACCCACCCGACGATCTGCAAACTACCGACGGCGAGCAACGCGATCATCGACCAACGCTATGTCGTGCCGCTACCCGC
>CAIWVZ010000439.1 GCA_903916245.1 uncultured Planctomycetota bacterium
GCCCGCGCCGCCGGTGCCGCCGCAGTCGGATCCGCTGATCTGGCTGAGAAGGTGCTCGGCGGGTGGACCGATTTCGACATCGCCATCGCCGCGCCCGACATGATGAAGCACGTGGGTAAACTCGGCAAGGTTCTCGGTCCGCAGGGCAAAATGCCCACCCCGAAGGCCGGTACAGTTACCGCCGACGTGGCCACCGCCGTTCGCGAATTCAAGGCAGGCAAGATTGAATTCCGCAACGACGACGGAGGCAACGTCGCCGCACCGATGGGCAAGCGCTCCTTTACGAAGGACAAGCTCGGCCAAAACATCGCGGCGTTCATCGATCACATCTCGACCCTGCGGCCTGCGACGGCGAAGGGAACCTTCCTCATGAAGGCTTCCATTTCGTCGACGCACAGCCCCGGGATCCCCTTGAAGGTCTGACAGGAGATCCAGGCATGTCCAAAAGCATGAATGCTGCGATCGTCGAGGCCGTCTTCGGTGATCTCGAGGGGTGCGATTCCTGCGTCCTCATCGGATGCGAGGGTTGGACCTCGTCGGAGACCGTCACGGTCCGGGCGAAGTTGCGCGAGAAGGGTTTCCGCATGCGGGTGGTGAAGAACACCCTCGCGGGCGTGGCCTTCGACCGCAGGAACATGAAGGGTCTCGGCGGTCGGCTCTCCGGGCCGAGCGCGGTTGTCTTCGGAGGCGAAGGCGCGATCGCGATCGCGAAGCACCTCGTCGAAGAAGCGAAGACCAACAAGAAACTGAAGATCCACGGCGGCTACAGCGAGGGCGAAGTCCTCGACGGCGCCGGCATCACGGCCCTCTCGAAGGTGCCGGGACGCGTGGAGCTCCTCGGTATGACCCTGTCCGGCATGTTCGGCGCTGTGAGCGGCATGTCGGCGAACCTCGATGGTCCGCTCACGGAAATGCACGGGCTCCTCGAGGCGCTCGTGAAACAGAAGGAAGCCGCCGGTTCCGGCGGTTGAACAAGAATTTCAACATGACCCCGGGGAAACCCGAGGTTGGAGAGAGACAATGTCGTACTCGGATAAGGTGCAGGGAATCTTGGACACGATCGGCGGCATGACGGTTCGCGAGCTCGTCGAGCTCAAGGAAGCCTTCAAGGCCGAGTTCAAGGTGGAAGCCGCGGCTCCCGTCATGATGGCGGGCGGTCCGGCGGCGGGTGGTGCGGCTCCGGCGGCGGAAGAGAAGACGACGTTCGACGTCATCCTCGCCGGCGGCGGCCAGAACAAGATCGCGGTGATCAAGGTCGTCCGCGAACTCACGGGCCTCGGCCTCAAGGAAGCCAAGGACCTCGTCGACGGCGCTCCGAAGCCGGTGAAGACCGGTGTCACGAAGGACGACGCCGAAGACATGAAGAAGAAGCTCACCGAAGCCGGCGCCACCGTCGAGGTGAAGTGATCCGGTGCGCCGCGGTGCCGCCCTCTCACGGGGTGGCACCGAGGCGTTGGGGGCCGGGATTCGTCCCGGCTTCCGTGGTGTGGGGTCCGAACTGATCCGAAACTGAAGCGTGCGAGGGGCCGACCCGACCGTTGCTCGAGAGGGCATAGGGCGGAGGCTCCCCGTCCCGTTTGATCGTGTTCGCGGAAAGCGCCCGCGACAGGGAGTGAAAGTCACGATGGAGATCCGCAAGTACGGCCGGAACGAAGAGCTCGTCGCCATTCCGGACCTGACCCAGCTGCAGATCAAGTCGTACGAGGAGTTCCTGCAGGCCGACGTCCCGTCGTCGGACCGCGCGGACTCCGGTCTCGAAGCCGTGATCCGGGAAGCCTTCCCGATCGAGGCCTTCGACAAGACCGCCAAACTCGTCTACCTCGGCTACGAACTCACGAAGCCGAAGTTCACCGAGGCGGAAAGCCGCCTTCTGAAGCGCACGTACGCGATGGGTCTCAAGATCCGCGTGCGCCTCGAGAAGGAAGAGCCGATCGAAGAAGACGTCTACCTCGGCGAC
>CAIWVZ010000440.1 GCA_903916245.1 uncultured Planctomycetota bacterium
CCTTCCCCGTGTCGATCCTGCCCGGCGACACGTTCACCGTGGCGGTGGACGGCGGTGTTCCGCAGACCGTGACGCTCGCCCCTTCGGCGTTCGCCGATCCGTCGAACGTCGGCGCCGAGGAACTCGCGTCCGTCGTGAACGCCCAATTGACCGGTGCGACCGCGTCGGTCGTTTCCGGGCGACTGGTGATCCAATCGAATCTCGGCGGCGCCCCGGGCTACACCCCGTCGATCACGCTGAGCGACGGCGGTTCCGGCACGGCGGCACGCCTCGGCCTCCCGACGGGCACGACGGCCGGATCGGATTTGGCCGTCAACCTCACAATCTCGGGCACCTACGGCGGCACCTCCGACAAGACGTTCGTCGTGAAGCCTCTCGGTGACGGCGTCATCGGCCAAACGGCGGGTCTCAAGGCCGAAGTGCGGACCAAGGACGGACGTTTGGTCGGCGTGCTCGACATCGGTCAGGGCTACGCGCCGGGTTCTCCGCTCGCGCTCGAAGACGGCCTATCTGTCTCGTTCGGCGCGGGCCGCGTCTCCGCCGCCTCGGGCCAATTCACGGAATTCGACGGGGTCGCCGACGGCGACTCGAGCGGCGTCCTCGTCGCCACCGGAATGAACGCGCTGTTCCTCGGTACGGAAGCCAAGGACATCGCGGTCAATCAGGAACTCCTCGACGACCCGACGCGCCTCGCCACGGGTCTCGGCGGCGGACCTGCCGACAACGGCAACATCCTTCGATTCGGCCGCGTTCGCGAAACACCGGACGACGTGTTCGACGGTGCGTCGGTGATCGAACGCTACGAAGCCCTCATTCTGCAGAGCGCCTCCGACACCGACCGTTCGATGAACACGGTCGACACCCAAAGCGCGCTGATGGCGGAACTCGAAAACCGTCGGCAATCGATCTCCGGGGTCAACGTCGACGAAGAACTCCTCAATCTCGAGAACTACCAGCGCGCTTTCGAGGTGGCCGCACGCTACGTGCAGGCGCTCGCGGAAGTGAACGAGACCCTGATCAATCTCGTGAGGTGATCATGAGCGACCGCGTTTCCAACGACACCCAGTTCCGATCCTCGCTCGCGGGCATCTCGCGGGCATGGACGGACATGTACCGGAGCCAGCTCGAGCTGTCGACCGGGCGGCGCATTCGCAAGCCCTCCGACGACCCGACGGGAGCGTCCCGCCTCATGGGTATCGACCGCGCGAAGGAGCGCCTCTCCCGCTACGGTCTCAACATCTCGTCGGTGAGCATCGGCATCGAAGCCACGTCGCGCGAACTTCAAGCGTTCTCCGACCTCTACAGCGAAGCCCGGCAACGCGTGGTCCAAGGACTGAACGGCACGCTCGACGCGGGTGGGCGTCGCGTCCTCGCGGACGACCTCGACCGCATCCTCGGGCAGATGCTGACCTCGGCCAACACGCAGGAAAGCGGTCAGTATCTCTTCGGCGGCTCCGAAACCGGCAAGATTCCCTACGTCCGCAACGTCGGCACGGACGGCATCGAACGCATCACCTACCAAGGCGATGCGCGGACGATCGAAGTCCCCGTCGCCGACGGCGTCTCGGAAGTCGCGAACTTCCCGGGATCGCGCGTGTTCCGGGCGGGTCAGCGCACGACGACGACCTTCCTCTCGAGGACCGGCGCCCTTCCCGGGGTCGGCACCAACTCCGCGACGGGCGCGGGACGTCTCATCCTGAGCCACACGCAAACCACGTTCGGAGCGCCGGGGTCGCGGATTCCCGCGGATCCGTTGTCGGGCCTTCGACTCGGCGTCTCGAGTGCGACCCTCGACACGGTGCTCGGCGCCGGTCACACGCTCGACGTCGCCCCGGATCCGAGCGGTATCGGCGGCACGGTCAGCCTGAACGGCGGTCCGGATATCCCGTTCGGTCCTACCGACGCGAACCTCGCGGTCGAAGGTCCGGACGGCAGCATCGTCCATCTCGACTTTCGAAGTGTGCTTCCCGGATTCTCGGGTCTCGTTCCGATCTCGGGCGACGGCACGGTTTCCGCGGACGGCGGTCGCACGGTCCGCGCGATCGACTTCACGGCGACCGGTATGCAGGTCCGTGGGCCGGACGGCGGCATCACCCACCTCGACGCGACGGGAATCCGACGAGCCGGCGCGGTCGACGTCCGCCACAACGGGACGTTCGACGTCTTCTCGTCGCTCATCGCCATCCGCGACGCGCTACGCGTCGAGGGAGACCCCGCGACCGTTACCGCCGCGATGGACCATGCACGCGTGCTGCTCGGTGAACTCGACACCGCGCAGGAAGGAATTCAACGGTCGTTGGCGGACTCCGGTTCGGTGGCCTCGCGCCTCGAAGCGACTACGTCGCGTCTCGAAGACTTCGACATCCTCCTCTCCGATCGGCGCTCGAAGATCGCGGACGTCGACCTATCCGACGTACTCGTCCGCATGAAGGAACAAGAGGCCGTGTACCAATCGGCGCTTTACGTTTCGTCGCGTCTCGGTCAACTCTCGTTGCTCAACTTCCTCGCCTGACGCCATGAACGCCCGAATACACACCGAACGACTCGCGACCTCCGACGAAGACCTCGTCCACTTCCTCGACGGCGTCCTCCGAGAGGACACGACGACCTCCATCGCCGAGGA
>CAIWVZ010000441.1 GCA_903916245.1 uncultured Planctomycetota bacterium
GATCCCGCCTCCATCGGGCCCATGATCGATTGGGACGTCACCGCGTCCCCCACGGCGAAAGTGGAGTTGCAGGCGATGTACGGCGGGCTCGAACTCGGGTTGGCCGCCCTGATCGCGTGGTGCCTCGCCGACCGGAAACGCCACCGTTTCGGATTGATCGTCGTGGCCTGCACCTTCGGAGGGCTCGGGCTGACCCGGACGGCGGCGACCCTCGCCACCTCCGGAGTCCGGGACTTCCATTTTTGGGGAATCGGGCTCGAATTGTTTGCGCTCGGCGCCGCAACTTTCGCCCTTCGCCGCCTGCCGCGGGAAACCTGACCGGAAGCCGCCTCTCGTCCATCATCGGACGCTATAACTCTCCGACATGTCGCGCTTTCTCGAAGAGATGAACCGCCGCGTCCTCGTCCTCGACGGGGCGATGGGAACCAGCCTGCAGGCGTTCAATCTCCCGTTGTCGGACTACGACGGCCTCGAGAACTGTTCCGAGATCCTGAACGTCACGCGGCCCGACGTCGTGCGGGCGATTCACGAGAGTTACCTCGAGGTCGGTTGCGACGCCGTCGAAACGAATACCTTCGGCGCGACGCGACTGGTGCTCGCCGAATTCGGACTCGAAGCACGCGTGCGCGAACTGAACGTACGCGCCGTGGCGATCGCCCGCGAAGCCTGCGAGCGCTATTCCACCCCCGAGAGGCCGCGTTTCGTCGTGGGATCGGTCGGCCCCGGCACGAAACTCGTGACCTTGGGCCACACCACCCCCGAGATTCTGCTCGCCTCCTACCGCGAACAGGCGGATGCCCTGCTCGAAGGCGGCGTCGACGCGATCCTGGTCGAAACCTGCCAAGATCCGCTTCAGTGCAAGATCGCCGTTCAGGCGATGACCGACGCCATGGACGCCGCGAAGAAGCGGGTCCCATTGATCGTTCAGGTGACGGTCGAGACGACGGGCACCATGTTGGTCGGCACGGAAATCGCCGCGGTCGTGGCGACGCTCGCGCGCTTCCCGCTCGCGGCGCTCGGCATGAATTGCGCGACGGGACCGCGGGAGATGACCGATCACCTCCGCGTGCTCGCCAACCAGTCGCCGTTCCCGATTTCGGTGCTCCCGAACGCGGGACTCCCCGAGTTGGTCGACGGAAAAACGCGTTACCCGCTCTCCCCTTCCGAGTTGGCCCGTTGGCTCGCGCGGTTCGCGGACGACTTCGGCGTGGGGATCGTCGGTGGCTGCTGCGGAACCACCGCCGCTCATTTGGCCGAAGTCGTGAAAACGCTGGGAGGGCGGCCGAGGAAGCCGTTCCATTCCGGTTGGAAGCCGTCGGTGTCGAGTCTCTACCGTTCGGAGACGTTGAGCCAGGACACCTCGCTCCTTCTGGTCGGCGAGCGCACGAATTCAAACGGTTCGCGCCAGTTCAAACGTCTCCTCGAAGACGGAGACGTCGACGGGATGGTGCGCATGGCGCGCGAACAAACGGCGGAAGGCAGCCACGTCCTCGACGTCTGCGTCGCCTACGTCGGACGCGACGAAGTCGCGGACATGGAGAAGGTCCTCGGACGCTTCCGCACGGACGTGCGGGTGCCGCTCATGATCGACACGACGGAAATTCCCGTCATGGAACGTGCGCTCGCAATGCTCGGCGGACGGTGCATCGTGAACTCGGTCAACCTCGAAGACGGCGAGGGGCGTTGCGACCGGGTCATGGACATCGTGGCCCGACACGGGGCGGCGGTCGTCGCGTTGACCATCGACGAACAGGGCATGGCGAAGGATGCCGACCGCAAAGTCGCCGTGGCGAAGCGCCTGCTTGCGATCGCGGAAGAGCGCCACGGGCTTCGCGCGTCGGACCTCCTCTTCGACCCGCTGACATTCACGGTCTGCACGGGCAACGAAGACGATCGTCGGCTCGCTCTCGAAACCCTCGACGCCATCGAACGCCTCCGCCGCGAAATCCCCGAGGCCGGGATCATTCTCGGCGTCTCGAACGTGTCCTTCGGATTGAAGCCGGCGGCCCGCCACATCCTCAACTCGGTCTTCCTCAAGATGGCGCACGAACGCGGCCTCACCGCCGCCATCGTCCACGCCGGCAAGATCCTGCCCCTCAACAAGATCGCACCGGAAGCCCGGCAGGCCGCCGAAGACCTGATCCTCGATCGTCGCCACGACGGCTACGACCCGCTCGAACGCCTCATCGCGTTGACCGAAGATCTCGTCGAAACTCCGAAACGCGACCGCGCGTCGCTGCCCGTCGACGAACGCCTCAAAGCGCGCATCGTCGACGGCGACGCGGTGGGTCTCGACGCGGACCTTCGCGAAGCCCTCGCAATACGGCCGCCTTTGGCGCTCATCAACGACGTGTTGCTCGACGGCATGAAGACGGTGGGCGACCTGTTCGCGAAGGGCGACATGCAACTTCCCTTCGTGCTGCGCTCCGCCGAGACGATGAAGGCCGCGGTCGCGTTCCTCGAGCCTTTCATGGAGAAGTCGGAGGGGGCGGCGAAAGGGACGATCGTCCTCGCCACCGTTCGCGGCGACGTTCACGACATCGGCAAGAACCTCGTCGACATCATCCTGACGAACAACGGCTACAAGGTCCACAACCTCGGCATCAAGCAACCGCTCGAGCCGATCCTCGACGCCGCGACCAAGCTCGGCGCGGACGCCGTGGGCCTCTCCGGACTCCTCGTGAAATCCACGGTGATCATGAAGGAGAATCTCGAAGAGATGGCGAAGCGCGGCGTCACGGTTCCCGTCGTCCTCGGTGGAGCCGCTCTCACGCGCAACTTCGTCGAATGCGACTGTCGAAAGGTGTACGGCGGACGCGTCGACTACGCGCGGGACGCCTTCGACGGCTTGAAGTTCATGGCCGACGTCGTGTCGGGAGGGCCCGAAGCCCGCGAGCGCAAGGCTCCGAAGCCGCCGCGCACCCGCGTCCGACTGCCCGGCTCGGAATCGTCCGCGGAGCCGATCGCGGTGCAGCCCGCCGCGCCCGCGGCCCCCGTCGAACCCTTGCGCTCGGTGGAAGTCCCGCGCGCGCCGTTCCTCGGGACGCGCATTCTCGAACGCATCCCCGCGAAAACCGTGGCGGCATGGTTGAACGAATGGGCCTTGTTCCGCGTGCAGTGGCAGGTGACTCCGAAGGGCGATGCCGCCGCCTACGAAGCGTTGCTCGACGCCGAACTGCGTCCCCGCCTCCGCGCCTTGCTCGCCGAAGGTGATCGCGACGGTTGGCTCATGCCCGCCGCGGTGTTCGGATGGTTCCCGGCGGGATCGGACGGCGATACGGTGGTCGTGTTCGACGCCGACGGCGTCACCGAACGCGAGCGCTTCCGATTCCCGCGCCAAAGCGATCGCACGAAGCTTTGCTTGGCCGACTATCTCGCACCGCTCGTCGACGGGCGCCCTACGGACGTGCTCGGCGTCAGCGCGGTCACGGTCGGCCGAAAAGCGTCGGAGCGCACGGCGGAACTCTTCGCCGCCAACCGCTATCAGGACTACCTCTACGCCCACGGACTCGCGGTCGAACTCGCCGAGGCGACGGCGGAATACGTTCACGCGACCATGCGCGCCGACTGGGGCATCGCGGGCGACGAAAGCCCCGCGATCGGCGACCTCATCAAACAGCGCTATCGAGGTCGGCGTTACTCTCCCGGATATCCCGCCTGCCCCGATCTCGGACAGCAGGAAGGTCTCTTCCGCCTGCTCGGCGCCGAGC
>CAIWVZ010000442.1 GCA_903916245.1 uncultured Planctomycetota bacterium
GATCCCGCCGACGATCAGGAACATGAACTCGTGCTTGGTCAGGATGCAAACTGCCGCCGCGGTCCCGCCGAGGGACAGCGACCCGGTGTCGCCCATGAAGACTTCCGCCGGGTAGCAGTTGAACCAAAGGAAACCGGTCAGCGCACCGACCACCGCGGATGCATAGATCGCGACTTCACTGCTCCACGTGAAGGGGACGAGTTGGAGGTCGGTCGCGAAGTTTGCGCGGCTCAGGAAGTACGCGAGGATGCCGTAGAAGGCGAACGTGAAGGCCGTCGGCACCGAGGTGAGGCCGTCGAGCCCGTCGAGCAGGTTGATGGCGTTGGCGACGGTGAGGAACACGATGACGATGAGAATCCCGTAACAGAGGATGCCGATGTCGGGCTGATATCCCGTCAGTTGCGTGTAGATCGGAAGGTTCAGCAGAGTACGTGCGTCGACGCCCGCCGGATTGCCCGTGAGGAACGGGCTGGTGCTGCCGTTCAACGTAATGATCGCGAAGAAAAGACCGAATCCGCCTTGGGCGAGGAGTTTGGTCCGTCGGCTGAGGCCGCCGTCGGAACTACGCGAGCGGATCTTGAGGAGATCGTCGACGGCACCCACACCGGCGAAGAAGATGGTGCTGAGGAGCATCAAGGCGACGGCGGGCTTCGACAGGTCGCACATGAGACCGGAGCTGACGAAGATGCCGAAGACGATGATGAGTCCGCCCATCGTCGGAGTGCCGGACTTGCTGTTCGCGAAACTCTCCATGTAGGTCCGCGGCAGATCGCGGAATCCGCGCCGATGGAGGTTGCGGATGATGAAGTTGCCCGATGCAAGCACGGCGCTGAAGGCGAACACGAATGCGAGGATCGCGCGGACGGACGCGAGGGGAGGCGCGTTGTCCCCGCGCAACTGCTGCATCAGCCAGTAGATCACGCGCGAGCCTCCGCCTGCTTCGCCGGAGCGGGTGCCGACCCGGTGATTGATTCGACCTCGTTCCTCAGGGCGCCGATCTTGCCGCGCAGCGTGAAGGTCGGGACGAAGTGTTGCGATGTCAGAAGCACCTCGTCGATCAACGCCACGCCTTCGGTTCCGACGGGGAAGAGTCGGCGCGCGTGAAGGGCTTGGTAGGCCAGCATGAGCGCCTCGCGAATCTTCGAATTCGCCGCCGTCGCGAAACGGCGGAGGAACACGAGGGCCTCCGGCCCGGCCTCGACGCTGCCGAGGGCGCGGATCGACTCGCAGGCGGTTTCGTGGCACGGACCGACGGCGAGGTCGCGGAGAATGGGCACCGCCGCTTCACGCGTCTTTTCGGAGAGGCGCGGTCCGAGTTCCGCGAATAGCTTCGCCGCCGTCGACCGCACTTCGTAGTACGGGTCGAGCAGAGCGCCGAGCAGCGTCGTTTCGAACGCCGTGTCGATCGTGCCGAGCTGCTGCAGCGAGACGAGGGCGTTGCGGCGAATGAAGCCGGGTTCGATGAAGTCCCCGCCGAGGAAGCGATGGAGTCGGCTCGCGGGACGCCGCTCGGCGGCGATGCGCAAGAGATCCTGCTTGAAGGCGCCGAGCTTGAGGAGACCGACGAGCTTGACCCCGATGTTGCGGTTCTCCCAGTTCGTTTCCCCGAGGAAGTCCTTCACGGTCGCATCGAAGCGGTGCGTGCGGAGGATGCTGCTGTTTCGGTTCGCCTCGACCCAGGCGAGCAGCGGTTTCGGCGGCAACCACACCGGATCGACCTTCGTGTCGTGCGTGGGGCCTTGGGGCTTTCGCGGGAAGATTCGCGCCACGATGTCCATCACGAGCGGGATTTCGACGGCGAA
>CAIWVZ010000443.1 GCA_903916245.1 uncultured Planctomycetota bacterium
CCCGGTGACCTACGCGCTGCTCGATTCCGGCCGCGGTCGGAAACTCGAACGCGTCGGTCCCTACGTGCTCGACCGTCAGGCGCCGGCGGCTCTTTGGAAGCCCCGGCTCCCGGCCTCCGAATGGCAGCGCGCCGACGCGATCCACCATCGAAGCGACAAGGGCGGTGGCTCGTGGGAATTCCGTAAGAAGCTCCCCGAGCGATGGGAAGCGTCGTGGGGCGGTTTCACGTTCGTGGACAAACCGACCCCGTTCGGCCATATCGGCCTGTTCGCGGAACACGCGGCCCGATGGGCGTCGCTCACGGGCGCGGTGACGGCGGCGACCGCTCGGCTCGGCCGAGCTCCGGAGATCTTGAACCTCTTCGCGTACACCGGCGGAGCGACCCTCGCGGCGGCCGCCGCCGGGGCGTCCGTGTGCCATGTGGACGCGGCGAAGGGCGTGGTGGACTGGGCGCGCGAAAACGCCGCCGCGAACGGCCTCGAAGGGCGCCCGATCCGTTGGATCGTGGACGACTGCGCCGAATTCCTCGCTCGGGAGGCCCGTCGCGGTCGCAAGTACGACGGGATTTTGCTCGATCCTCCCTCCTTCGGCCGAGGCGCGCGCGGCGAAGTGTGGAAGATCGAAGACGGGATCCACACCCTGCTCGACCTGTGCGTCGGAGTCCTATCGCCGGACCCCGCGTACGTCCTGTTCACCAGCCATTCGCCCGGCTTCACCCCGACGGTGCTGAAAGAACTGCTCGCCGAACGTATCCCCGGCTACGGGGGGACGGTGGTCGGCGGCGAGATGTCGGTGCCGGAAACCGGGGGGCGCGCTTTGCCCTCCGGATTCTTCACGGAGTGGTGTCTGCCATAGGGTTGGGACGGCGCGGGGAGGCCGCCGGTTCCCCCCGTTCGCGCCCTTGAAGAAAGACCCGCCCGGGCCTCCGAATGGTTAGATTGGCCCCATGCGGAAACTCCTCGGAATCCTCTTTTTGGTCGCCGCGACGGTCCTCGTCGCCCACGGCCTGTTCCTCGACGCCGAGGCGGCCGAACGCATGCCCGCCGTCGCGGGAACGACGGACGTGCCGACGTTCCGGAAAGTCGCCGTGCAGTATCCCTACTGCCAAGCGACGATCGAGGCGAGCCTCACGCACCTCAAAGCCGCCCAAGGCGGACTGCGCGAGTCGCGCTACCTGAAGAACGAAGAGTTCGCCCGCACCGTGCTCTCGCTGCACCGCACCTTCCTCGACGGCGTCTCCAAGAAGCCGCCGTACCTGACGCCCGCCGCGGCCTCGATTCTCGGCCTCGTCGGCATCCTCCTCGTGACGTTGCTTCCGGGGACCCGTTTCCGGGCTCTCGGATTCCTCGCCTTCCTCGGGGCCGTCTTCACGGCGCTCGGCGCCTCCTTCGCCCCCGAAGCCCAAATCGTGGTCTGCCGCGACATCCCGTTCTACGTACCGGTGATGGCGTGGACCCCGCGCATCGCGCAAGCGCTCCTCGCGCTCACGGGTTTGCTCTTCCTCTTCGAGAAGGGCGCGAAACCCTCAGCCGGAGCCGACCGATGATCCGCAACCTTTTCCCGCGCCTCCACCGGAGCCGTTTCATGCGTCGCCTCGCTTCCTTCGTGGTTCTCGTCGTTTCCCTCGTCGCGGCACTTCCCGCGCAAAGCCTCGCGGACGTCATCCCCGCGGACACGCTCCTCTACGCGCGTCTCGTCGACCCGATCGGCGACTTCGAAAAATTGACGAGTTCCGGAGACGTGTGGGCGCGTCCCGACAAAGTCGCGTCGAAGGCCCGCAAGGGCATGGAGCGGGGCTTCAAGCAGGCGGATCAGGGCATCGGCCTCCAAGACGGCACGATGGATTCGTGGATGCGCAGCATCGGGTCGATCGAACTCGCCCTTTTCTCTTTCGATTTCGACGCGGAATCCTTGGGATTCGGCGGCACCCCGACGCTCGACTTCGCCGCGATCGTCGAATCACCGCTCGCCATCGAGATGTACAACCAGTTCTCCGGCATGCTCATCGACAGCGGTCGCGGAACCCGCAACGAACGCGGCGACATCGTAATGGACATCGGCGGCGATCAGCAGCCCCTGTTCAGCGTGCAAGGTACGCGCATGATCCTCGCGGGCAGCGAATCGCGCCTCTCGAAAGTCGTCGCGGCCTTCAAGGAAGGTCGGGACGTGAACCCGTTGTCGGCGAGCGCCGCCTTCAAGACGGTGTGCGCCGAAAACGCCGGAGCCCGCGTCGTCTACGCGCGCATGGGGCCGGTTCTGCGCTTCATCTCGGAGAAGCTCGACGAAGACACGCGGTCGCGGATGGACAACGTCCTGAAGCCGCTCGACATGTACGACATCGAAGCCGTCGGCTATCGCGAAGACGGCCCGAACGGCATCGTCACGATGAAGGGCGGCAAAGACGTCAATCTCTTCAAGCTGCTGAAGGGCAACGTGGCGCCGCCCGCCCTGCAGGGCCTCCTACCGGAAGACACGGCGTTCGCATTGGGCCACGCCGGCAACTTCGGCGAACACTACGGTCGCATCGAAAAATTCCTCGTCGATCCGGCGACGTTCCCGTTCGCGATGTTCGTGAGCGGCGGCCTGACGGCCCTCACGATGCAATCCGGACTTGCTCCGAAAGCGCTCACCGAGCCCGTCCGCGATGGCTTCGCGACGGCTCTCGTTCCCGATGAAAACGGCAACATCGAGCCCGAGAACGCTCTCGTCATTCTCACGAAGGTTCCGGATCGCGCCGAAGCCGACAAGCTGATGGATCGCGTAGGCAAGGCCTACGGACGCGGGAAGAACATCACGTATGCGCGAGCGGAAGAAGGCGGCGTCCTTTGGATGAAGCCCGCCGACCCCGCCACCTCACAACCCGCCGCCGAGTCGCAACCCGCACCGCAAGGCGACGCGACGACGCCGACCGAAAGTCGTCCGCGCGAATTCCGTTCGCGCCGACGCAGCGCCGCCGCCCGTGCCGCGACGGAAGCCGAGCGCAACGTCCTCGGCGCCTGGGTGAACGGCTACGTCGTCATGGGCAAGTCAACCCCCGTCAAGAAGGTCGTCGCTTCGCTCACGGGCAAGGCGGCGACGCTCGCATCGACCGGCGCCTACAACCGCCTCCCGCCCCAAGCCACCTTCTACATCAACGCGGGGCTTCGCTCGATCTTCGCGTCCGCCCCCGGACTCTCCGGCTCGCTCTCGTTCCTCAAAGGCACGCAGGCGATCGGCATCGCGGCCGTCGCGACCGACACCACGGTCACGATCACGTCGAACCGTGCCACCGGGCAACTCTGGGGCATCTTCGCGGGTGCCGGAGCGGCGTCGGAAGGCGACCGCGAAGGTCGCGAAGGCATCATGGCCGCGCTGACGGAAGTCGGCACGCGCACGCGCAACTTCGCGAAGTCGAAGAAGGCGTGGCCGAAGTCGATGGCGGATCTCGGCTACACGGCCGCGAACATGCCGTCGTTCCCCGACGGCGAAGGCAAGATGAAGCCGATCGTGTTCCTCGCGCCGAAGGGCGAGTTCCCGAAGGAAGGCTCGGAAGAAGTCGCCTTCTACGGCAAGGGCGGTTCCCGCATCCTCCTCGCCTACTGGGATTCGTCCGACATGGGACGCCTCGCGGTCGCGCTCGACGGCGGAACGTGGGGTTGGAGCGAGTCCGAGTTCATCGGCGCCCTCCGCCGCTACAACGGAAACTGACCATCACGAAGCCGAGGTCTTCCGCGATCCTCACGGCGGTCGTCGCCTTCACGGCCACGGCCGCCGGCCTCGTTCTTCTATTCCCGCTTCTCAAGTTCTTCGTCGTCGCGTCGCGGCACGTCCTGCTCTCGGGCGACGGCGGTGACGACTGGCTCTATCTTTTCTACGTCGACGTCGGACTCGCGAAGCTCTCGGGAGTCGATCCGCGTTCGTGGTTCGACGCGGGATATTTCTTTCCGACGCACGCGCACAGCCTCCTCTTCACCGAGCACCATCTCGGTTTCACCGCGCTGCTTCTTCCGTTCATGGATCTCGTGCCGGATCCGATCCAGCGCATCAGTGTGGGTACGGTCCTCGCGATCATCGGCGGTCTCGTCGGGACGTTCGCGTGGGCGCGTCACCTCGGGGCCGACCGATTCGCGTCGTTGACGGCGACACTCGCCTTCGCGGGATCGGGGGGATTTCTCGCCCTCATGCCGCGCCCGTTCTTCTGGGCGATCGGTTGGGTGCCCGTCGTCGCGATCCTCGCGGTACGCACCGCCCGCGTCCCGTCGATCGGTCGAGCCGTCGCGTTGGGGCTCGCGGCGGGTTGGCTCGGTTGGTGTTCCTCCCACCTCGCGGTCATGGGCGGCGTATTCGCGGCCTTGAGCGTCGGGGGCGTCCTCCTTTCGGAGACGCGGGATCCCGCCCTCGGCCGACGCCGAATCATCGCGTTCGCGACGGCGGGCGTTCTCGCGGCTCTCCTCGTCGCGCCCTTCGCGATCCCACAGGCGGAGACACTCTTCGGCAACGGCTTCGACCGCTCGCTCTCCGAACAAGCGCGTGACGTTCCGTCGCCGCTCGGACTCGTCGGCACACCTTGGATGGCGACCCGTCGATGGGCCGAATCCGCCTTCGGCATCGCTCCGGCGGGCGGCGAAGTGTTCGCGGGGATGTCGCCGTGGGTCGCGCTCACGCTGCTCGTCGCGGCGGCCGTCGGTCTCGCGCGCTTGCCCCGACGCGACGGCGGCCGTCCTTGGGTTCTCGCGGGCGTCGCCGCCGCGATCGGAGCGGGATTCCCCCGTCTTCTTCCCGACACCCTCGCAGGAGTCCGTATCGACACCGCGACGACCGCGTGGACTTACGCGATCGCTCTTCCCGTCCTCGTCCTCGGAGCCCGCCGCCTTCGCCTCGCGATCGCGCGTCCCTTCGGGGCCGCGGCGCTCGCGACCGCCGCCCTCGCCATGATGACGCTCGGGCCGATGGTCGTGACGGCGGACGGCGGCGTGCCGACACCCGCTCTCCTTCTCTGCCGCCTCCCGGGCCTGTCGGCCATCCGCCTTTCGGCCCGTTGGGGGATCGTGATGAACGTGGCGGCCGCGGGGGCGTTCGCACTCGCCTTGACGTCGATCGAATCGCGGGGCCGCCGAGTCGTGTCGACCGCCCTTCTCTGTCTTCTCGTGGCGCGCGACATCGTTCAACCGAACCATTTCGGAGATACGTTCCCCGTTCCCCCCGCGCCGCCTCTCGAGGAGCGCCCGGTCGACAAGATCCTGCGCGAACTTCCGAATCCGGGCGCGGTCATGGAACTTCCATGGCTCGACGGACCGAAGGAAGTTCCACGCATGATGTCGATCCGTCGCCACGGACGCCCGTTGGTCAACGGTTACGCGGGGATGGTGCCCGCGTTCTTCGCGTACCACGCGGCGGAAGCGGCCCCCGCCTTCATCGAAGGCCGCGGCCCGACCGACGCGGAGCGGGCGCATTTGCGGGCCTTCGGTGCGCGCTACTGGGTGGTGCATCTCGATCGCCTGGCCCCGTCCGCTCATGCCTCGTGGAAATCGCTGCCCGGCCTCCCGGTCGTCGCCACATGCGACGAGGGCCGGACCCTCGTGATCGAAGATCCGGCCCCCGCCGTCGATACGTCGGCGTTGCCGACGCGTCGCTGACTCACTGAACGGTGACGGTCGCCCCGTTCGACACGATGCCGATTCCGGAAACGGCGTCCGCATCGAAGACGCAGAGCGCCATGCGGAACGTGATGCCGGAGATCGCCGGGTGCGTCGGCACCGCGAAGAACCCGTCGGCGTTGCCCGCGCCGTCGAGGTTCCCGTAGAAGTTGGTGAACCACGTCGGCGTCCGCGACGTCACGGCCCAGACGAACACGTCGTCGATCGCGACCGGAAGCGAACGCTTGTCGGCCGCATCGAGCCAGTCGCCGAGCAGGGTATCGCCGCCGCCGAGCAGCGAGACGCAGGCCTGATACGGCGCACCGGAGTACTGCGGCACGTGGAAGCTCACGGGCACGACGGAACCCTGCGCCACGGTATCGGCCACCGAGAGCTCCTCATAGCGGAAGCCGGCCGCCGCGCACGTTCCGAGACCGTTGCACGACACCGCCACGTCGACCGGACCGCTCGTCGTCGCCGGAGGCGTCACGAAGGTCAGCGTATCGGTGTTCACCACCGTCACGTCGATCGCGGGGACGCCGCCGACGGTGACCTGAGTGAGATTCGACGTGAACCACGAGCCCGACAGCGTCACGAGCGTACCGCCGACGGCGGTCCCGGATTCCGGGAAGATGGCGCTGATCGTGGGCGTCGCGACACCGTAGAGCGAGCGCGCACCGTTCACGTCGTCCGCTTCGAGCGTGCGCATCGTCGTCGATCCCGGAAGGATGATGGGCGCCATGGTCGCCGAGGCCGAAGCACTGTGGTTCAACCCGAGCACGTGTCCGAACTCATGGGTCGCCACCGAACGGATGTCGAACTCGCCCGCGTTCGGGTTCTTCGACCACGCGAAGTTGGTGAGACCGTGACGACCGTAGAACACGATGTCGAACTGCTGGGTGACGTTGTTCACCGACCACCAGTAGGCGATGGCGAGCGCACCGTTGCCGTCCGTGTTGCTGAAGTAGACCGAGTTCGTGCCGTCGTAGGCGACGGTCGCGTTCGAGGTCGTGCCCGCGTAGTTGAACGCGAACGGGATCTGCGCCTGATTCGTCCAGGCCGACGCGGCCTCGCGGATCTCGTCGATCTGCTGCGTGGGGGTTCCGGACGAAGCGCCGGTGAAGTTCGGGTTCACGGAGAAGTTCGCCGAAGCGACGTTCCACTGAACACCCGTCGTCGCGTAGGCCGACACTTCTTCGCGGTGCGCGAGGAAGAGAACGCCCGAAGCGACCGCCAATCCGAGAAGAGTCTTGCGGTTCATGGGAGCCACCTTTCAGCGCTTCTCGCAAAGGGATTGGATGCTCGAACGGAAGGCCGACCACGTCTGGCCCTTGAGTTCGCGCACCTTCTCGCCGACGACGGTGAACTTCCCGCGGAACCAGCCGGTGACTTCCGAAGACGCGCCGTCGTGGCGCAGGAAGCAAACGACCTTCTCGCCCGACGCGAACATCGGCGCATCGCCGACGTGCTGCGTCACGTTCCCGACCTTGCCGCCGGGAACCTTGACCGAGACGGTCGACGCCTGCGAGCCCTTGAAGGTCTCCGAGACTTCGACCTGAACGGTGGTTTCGATGTTGGTCTTGGCGGCGTTCCACGACGCATCCACCGACTTCACGGTGCCTGCGACGACGCGGCCTGAACCCTCGCACAACTCCGAAAGCGACATCGGCCGGACGAACATGTCCGACGCGACGAGCGCAAAAACGAACGCGCACATTGCCTGAATACGCATGACCTCGATTCCTCCACGACGGCGCCGAGTCCCCGCAGGGGAAAGGGGGACTCGCACCCGCCGACGTTCCTATCGGCGCGTCCGGCACTCGACTGAACAAGAAATATCGTCGAGTGAATAGCGGCCGAGGAACGCTTCTTTCCTGCGGGAAAGACGAAGTCAGACGTCGTCTTTTTCAGACAGTGCCCGCGGCTGGATCAGCGTCGATCCGATGACCGCGCACGGCGCCACGAACGGAAGCGTGACGATGGGCAGCAGGAGGATCCACACCGCGAGGCCGAATCCGATCGTCATCAGGGGCCGCTCGACGAAACGGCGGAGTTTGTCGCGGGTCCGCCGCCCTCCGACGTCGTGGGGGTAGGACAGGAAGGGATATCCCGCGAGCCACCAGAACAGCACGCCACCCACCACGGGTCCGATGGGGGGAAAGAAAAATCCGAGTAGAAACGCGACGAGACCACCCACCGCCGACACGACGAGGTTGCCGGATTCGACACGGACGGCCAGCACGACCGATCCGAAGATCGAACGCGACGGAGGCGGGACGAAGGCGTCTCCGAGAGCGTCTTTCGCCGCCTTGATGCACAGCGCCTCGTTGAACGGTCCCCCGAGGATGCCCGCGAACAAGAGCCACCCCAAAATCAGCGCGGGCAGAAGAAGCACCCACACGAGCAGCGTGACCACCCACTCGGCGGCCTCGGCCCACCACGCGCTTCCCTGTCGCACGCTCTCGATCGCCCACGGCGCGACATGGACGGTCCAAACCCACGCAAGGACAGCCAGGAGCACGACGTTGATGACGATCGGAACGGCGGCGAGCGGCCACCATGCGGGACGAGCGACCAGTCGGAAGAAGCCGCGGAACGGCGCGAGAAACCCTTCGATGAACGCCATCAGTTCTTCTCGCGGAGATGGGGCGCGAATCGCAGGTACGCGAGGCACAGCGCCGAAATCGCCAACCCGAGGATCAGGAGGTGGAGAGCGTTCGGCGCGTTTTGCGACAACCTCCAACCGTTGATGCCGGCGAGGATCACGCCGAACCCGGCGAACGAGCGCATGAGAAGTTTGTGAACCGGCATGAGGCGCATCGCATAACCCTCGCAAGTGACGGAAGTTAACAAGGCGGGTTCCGGCACGAGGATGAGGCGGCGATTGGAGGATTGAACGATTCGCCCTCGCGCCCCTCCGGTTGGTATTCTTCGAACAGTCGGAACTCCGTCCGCTCACGGGGTTTTGGTCACTTTTCCTCGAACAGGACTACGCCATGATGCGATCACTCGCCTTCGCCGCCGCCCTCCTCGCCGCTTCAGCCTCGGCTCAACTCAACGGCACCTACACCATCAACCCGACGCAACCGGCATCGCCCACGAACTTCGCGACGCTGACGTCGGCCCGCGACGCTCTCTACCTCGTAGCGGGCATCTCGGGCCCCGTCGTCTTCGAGATCTACGACGACGCGGGTCCGTACACGGAAATCATGGGCACGGGCTACACCACGTGGCAGCCCGCGAATGCGAATCTCGTTCTTCCCCACATCCCGACGGCGAACGCCACCAACACGGTGACGTTCCGCGCCGCACCGGGAGAGTTCCCGGTGTTCAACGCCTCGGGTCTCGGGTTCGGCATCTTCTTCAAGGGCGCCGACTACGTCACGATCGAAGGCATCGAGATCTACGGCGCCAACAACGACGGCGTCTTCGCGTGGACGGACTCGAACGTGAACTCCACGATGGACCGCAATACGTTCCGCGGCCTCAAGATCCACGATTGCCAAGCCTCGGGCATCTCGTTCTACGGCAACCCGAATCTCATCTCGGACTGCGTCATCGAGAACTGCGTATTCTGGAATCTGCAGGGCACCTACCTCGGCTCGGGCCAGACCCCGGGCGGCTATCAGGGCAACGGTCGCTTCGCGCACGTTTCGCAACGCCGCGGCATCCGCACGGTCATCCGGAACAACACCTTCTGGCTCGATTCCGGCGCTTCGAGCAACACGCTTTTGTCGGCCATCGGCGACAATCCGGCCACGGCGGGAACGGTGTCTCTGCAGGAAGTGTCGAACAACATCGTCGTCACGGGCCCCTCGGTGAACGCCTACTGCATGTGGCTCGGAGGGAGCGCGTCGCCCCCCACCATAAGCGAAGCCAACTGCTGGTTCCATCAGTCCCCCGTCGGATTCACGAACAACGCCGCGTGGAGCACCTTCCAAACGTGGCAGTCGGCGACGACGCGCGACCTGCTTTCCATCACGCAGAATCCGCAACTCGCGGACCCGACCGGGATCATCGCCCGCGACTTCCATCTGAACTACGGCTCGCCGTGCATCGACTTCGGGTCGGCCACTTCGGCGAAGGACTTCGACGGCACTCCCCGTGACTTGTGCGGCGACATCGGAGCCGACGAGTACAACCACGGTTCGGCGATCTCCTACATCGGATCGGGCTGCTCGGGCCTCGCCGGCGTTCCGAACCTGGCGACCTTCGGCTGCAACCCGATCATCGGAAACTTCAACTTCGGATTCGTGCTCAGCAACGCTGCGGCGAACGCGCCCGCGATCGTACTGATCAACGCGGGCATCGCCTCGATCCCGCTCGCGGGTTGCTCGGCGGAAGTCGACATCGCGTCGAACATCCTGCTGTTGACCCTCGGCACGAGCCCTTCGGGCGATCTGCTCCTGCCGCTCGGGTTGCCGGCGGATCCCCTCCTCGTCGGCATTTCCGCCTACGTCACCATGGCGGTCGCGGACGCGGGCGCGACCAACGGCGTCGGCTTCTCGATCACGCCGACGATGCAGGTCACCATCGGTCAGTGAACGACGCGAGCGGCGGACCGACGCCACGGGAGAAGGGCCGGGTTTACCCCCGGCTCTTTTTCATTTCGACACGTTTCCGAGGCACCAATCGAGAAGGTGCGGAGCGAATCCCTTCACACCCTTGCCCACGAGAATCCACTCGGAGATCTCCGCGATCGGAACCCACGGGAGGTCCGCGCGCACGGCCTCGAGGAGTCGACCCGAAACGTTCATCCGAGACAATCCGGGTTCGAGACCCGCGAATTCACCGTAGAGGGTATCGACTCGAGTCGATGCGTAGCGCCCGTAATTCGCGCCCCACTAACCGTTCAGCGCATCCGTGGTGAACAATTGGAAGAAGTTCTCCGCATCGGGATAGTCGGCGAACCACGACGCCCAAACGATCCCGAATTCAGATTTACCGAGCCGATCCATGAAAGGACCGATGGTCTCGACACGCGGCATCAACGTGATGCCCGCGTCCGCCGCCTGCTTCACGATGAGTTCCGCAGCCTTCGAAGCCCGGGGATCGCCGAAGTCCGCGAAAAGGAATTCGATCGGTGGAACGGGATTCGCGGGGCCGAACCCTTCTTTCGCCAAGGCTTCCTTGGCCCGTGCGAGATCACGCTTCGCGTAGACCCAAGGAACGTTCTTCACCATGTCGTGCTCGGGAAGCGTGGTCGGCAGCGGACTGTCCACACGCCGAGCGAACCCCGTGAATCCGACCTTCACGATCGCATCGCGGTCGAGCGCGAAAGCCAACGCTTCGCGCACGCCCTTCTTCGAGAGCACCGGGCTTCCGTAGTTGAATCCCAAATAGGCGGTCGTCAGCGGAAGCGCGGGGATCATCGACACCCCCTTGCCGCGCATCGCGGGAAGAAGCGTTCGGTCGGCGTTCAAAAAGTGTTTCACGTGCGCGGAAAGAAGTTCGACCGCGTCGAGTTCCCCCGCGAGGAACCGCGTCGCGACGTCTTGTGGTTCGGAGACGGGCTCGAGGCGAAGTTCGTCGACGTTGCCCCCGTGCACGCGCCGGGCATCGAGATGCCGAACGAAGCGCGTCACCGTCGCGGTGCGCTCGACCATCCGGAACGGTCCGGTACCGACCGGATGGTCGGACAGGTCGCGACCGTATCGTCGGAACGCTTCGACCGGAACGATCGACGCCCACGTCTGCGTCAACAACGCGCGCAGTTGCGGGTACGGCTTCACCAAGGTCACGAGCACGGCGTCTCCGTCGACGGCGAGCCCCTTCGGAGGAGCGTCGTAGTCCGCGACGCGATTTTTCTCCGCGGATTCGCGCCAAGCGTCGAGCCCTTCGATCCGGCCCTCGAGAAAAAGCTTCCACGCCGGACTCGGAATCTCCGGGTCGGCGATCCGGAGCAAACTGAACACCAAATCCCGAGGCGCGACATCGCGCCCCTTCCCACCGTCGAAACACGCGTCGTCGTGGAATCGGGCTCCCGGAGTCACCCGCAGTCGCACCGTCGTCTTCGACGCGCCGACGGGCTGCCATTCGCAGACGCCCGCGACGATCGTGATGCGCCCCTGCCCGTCCACCGCGGCCCGCAACGGCGACTCGAAGATCTGCTGCAGGTGGCGTTGATGGAGCGGATCGATGATCCGCGCGGGGTCGAGCGTCGTCGGGGGCGAAGCGACCGAAATTCGAAGCGTCTTTTTCGGCGTCGGTGCCTGAGCGACCGACGACGCGGCAAGGAGCATCGCGAAAATCGCAGGAAGTACGCGGTTCATCGGGCGGAACTCCTGATTTTCCAAGGGTTCGCGGAGAGCCGTTGGAGGGGAACGGGCGACGGCTAGACTACCCGGCCCAACGGGCGTCCCTCAAGCGAGATTCATTCCATGAACAAGATCAAGGTCGTCAATCCGGTCGTCGAACTCGACGGCGACGAGATGACGCGCATCATCTGGCAGTTCATCAAGGATCAGTTGATCCTCCCCTACCTCGACGTCCAACTCGAGTACTACGACCTCGGCATCGAGTACCGCGACCGCACCGACGATCAGGTGACGATCGACTCGGCGAAGGCGATCGCGAAGCACGGCGTCGGCGTGAAGTGTGCGACCATCACCCCCGACGAAGCGCGCGTCAAGGAGTTCAACCTGAAGAAGATGTGGAAGTCGCCGAACGGCACGATCCGCAACATTCTCGGCGGTGTGATCTTCCGCGAACCGATCATCATCTCGAACATCCCGCGACTCGTTCCGCACTGGACGAAGCCGGTCGTCGTCGGCCGTCACGCGTTCGGCGACCAGTACCGCGCGACGGACTTCAAGGTCCCGGGCCCCGGCACCCTGACCATTACCTTCACGCCGAAGGACGGCGGCGAGCCGATTCGCCACAACGTCTACAACTTCGAAGGATCGGGCGTCGCGATGGCGATGTACAACGTCGACGAGTCGATCCGCGACTTCGCGCGCGCGTCGCTCCGGTACGGTCTCGCCCGCAATTTCCCGGTCTACCTTTCGACGAAGAACACGATCCTCAAGGCCTACGACGGCCGCTTCAAGGACATCTTCGCCGAGGTCTACGAGACGGAATTCAAGGCGGAGTACGAGAAGGCCGGTCTCACCTACGAGCACCGTCTGATCGACGACATGGTGGCGGCCTCCCTCAAGTGGGAAGGCGGTTACGTGTGGGCCTGCAAGAACTACGACGGCGACGTCCAATCGGACACCGTCGCGCAGGGCTTCGGTTCTCTCGGCCTGATGACGTCCGTGCTGATGACGCCGGACGGTCGGACCGTCGAAGCGGAAGCGGCCCACGGCACGGTGACCCGTCACTATCGCCTGCACCAACAAGGCAAGCCCACGTCCACCAACCCCATCGCGTCGATCTTCGCGTGGACCCGCGGTCTCGCGCACCGCGGCAAGTTGGACGGGACGCCGTTGGTCACCAAGTTCGCCGACACCCTCGAAGCGGTCACGATCAAGACCGTCGAAGAGGGCAAGATGACGAAGGACTTGGCGCTCCTCATCGGACCGAACCAGGCGCACCTCACCACCGAGGGCTACCTCGAAGCGGTGCGTGCGAATCTCGAAAAGGCGATGAAGGCCTGATTCAGCGGGGTGCCTGCGGCAACGCCGCGAGCCCCCGCTCGATCTTCGCGAGACGGAGGCCGCGAGCCGAGAGGCGCGCGGCCTCCAGTGCTTTTCGAGCCGCCTCGACGTCGCCCAAGGCCGCCTCGACATCCGCGATTGCGGACCACCACACGGAAGAGGCACGCTCCGGGACACCCTTCTCGACCGCGTCGCGCAGGCCGTTGCGCACGATTTCCAATCCTCGCAGAGCGTCTTCGCGACCACGAAGCCTTTCGACGAGCCGCGCGCGCTCGAGGGCGGCGCGCACCTTCGCTTCCGGATCGACCGACTCGGCCACCGCGAGATCGAGGGCGTTCTCCGCCGCCGTCTCGTCGCCCAAGGCCGATTCGAGCTCCGCGAGAACGCGAAGTGCCTCTTGCCGCGCCGTGGATCCGATCGCGAGTTCGTCTCCCCCTCGCGCCGAGAGATCGGCGACCACCGCGGCCCGCGCCCGCGCGACGACCGCACGCGCATCCGCCTCCCGTGCGCGGTCGCGCAGCCAGTTGGCGTAGTTGAGCGCGGATCGGAATTCCTGTGGATGGCGGTCGAGCTCGCGCTTCCAAGCGGACTCCGCCTGCGCGTCCAAGCCCTGCAACGCATAGGCGAGCGCCAATCCTCCCGAAGCCGTTCGCAATTCGGGGTCCTGCCTAAGCGCCAAGTTGAAGAACCGCACCGCATCCGCGAGGGCCTTCGCCCGAGCGGTAGGGTCGGTCGCACTGCCCGCACGCCGAAGTTCGAGGCGCGCGTACGCCAATGCGGCCTGCACACGCTCGGGGGCCAACATCACCGCCCTTTCGAGCAGCGTTTCGGCTCGAGTCGCCGCGGCGACGTCGGCGGGATCGGCCTCCCCGGACTCGATCAGCCACGCGGCGAGGACCTGATAGCCGCCGCCGACGAGCGGGGCCTGAGCGATTTGCGCTTCGAAGAGCGATCGAGCCGACGACCATTCCCCCGCACGACGCCACGAGACCGCTCCGAGCGGCAGAACGAGTGCGAAGAGCAGCACCGCGGCGAAAGCGGGACGCGTCACGCGCCGATCGACCTGCCAAGTCAGAACCATCACGGCCCCGGCGGTCGGCCACGCGAGGAATCGCTCGGCGAAGGTCTCCCCCGTACGCCACACGATGTTCAAGACGGGGACCAACGGAAGCACGAAGAGAAGCCACGCGAAGGCGCTCCGGACGGACGCGGCGCGGGGATCGCGACCGCGCACCGCGATCCACATCGCGACGGGGGTCGCGATCAATGCGACCGCCCCGGTCGCGACCTTCCAAAGCGGAATCGGCAGATCGGGGTCGTCGTATTCGTTCAGAAGCGGCAAGGGCTTCAGCATTTTCACGACGTAGTCGGCCAAGAAGCCGCACCCCGCGAACCACCGTTCCTCGAGCGTGAACGTCCCGAGCACCTGCATCGGACCTTCGGGGCCGAATGCCCCCAAAACGAAACAACGAGCGACGACCAACGCCGCCACGACGCCGCCCGTGATCGCGAGATGACGGAGGCGATCCCGCATTTCGAGGCCGGGACAAAGGGGCAAGAGCACCGCCAACATCATCCCCTGTTCCTTCGACATGACGCTCAGCGCGACGCAGACGGCGGCTGCGATCGCGCGCCGGATTCCGCCTCGGGAACCGATCCACATCGCGGCCAACGCGAAGACCGTCATGAGGAGTTCCGCACGACCGCTGATCCAAAGCACCGCTTCCGACCGCGCGGGGTGGACGGCGTAAATCGACGCCGCGGCCGCAGCGGTCCACGGAGCAACACCCCACGCGTGGAGACAGGCGAAAAGCAGCGCGGCCGCGAGACCGGCGAGCACGAGTTGCGTGTGGTGGAAGCCCGTCGGATCCTCGCCGACGCGCCGATGGTCGAGCATGAACGACACCGAGGTGACGGGGCGCCAAAGTCCGAGTCTCTCGGAGGCGTCGGGTGCGAACGGCGTCGTGAACGCCTCCATCAAAGGACGGTCGAGCACGACCTGAGGATTTTGGACCACGTACGTGAGGTCGTCGCGGATCCAACCGCCGCGACGGCCGGGCCAGGCGACGAGGACGGCCAAGATCACGGGAATAAGCACGGCCGCCGCACGAGTCATGTTTTGATGATGCCCGCAAGCCGGAAGCCGTGCAACCCGGATACGATGCAATCGTGAAGTCGCAGTTTCTGATTCTCTCGGGCCCGCATCGCGGCCGCACCGTGACGAGCTCGCGCGGCTCGGTGCTTCTCGGGTCCGATCCGACGACGGAAGTCTGCGTCGGCGACGGGCCTCAGGTGAAACCGATCCACGCGAAGGTCACTTGGGATCCGGATGCGTGCGCCTTTCACCTCGTCCGGATCGACGGCCACCTCTTCGTCAATCGAACCGAAATCGAAGAAGTCATCCTCTCCGAGAACGATCTCCTCGAAATCGGCATTCACGGCCCGCAGATCCGATTCCGGACCGCCGCCGAAGAGGGCGACTTCTGCAAACCCGTGCATCGCATGCTTCAGGATGCGAAGGACGTTCGGCAGATGACCGGATCCGTTCAGGCCGCGGGCGTCGCTCTCTTCAAAGACCTGTTCACGCGGGCGACATGGCAACTCAAGGTCTTCTTTCCGATCGGCGTCGCGGCGGGCGTCTTCGTCGTCTCCCTCGGCGCGGGATGGATGGGGAGCCACATCGACGATTCGACGGAACGCGAAATGGCGAGCCTTCGCGAGCAGGGTCGGCGGATGGCCGAAGACCTCGAGAAGCAGAGGTTGGCGACGACCGCCGCCCTCGACCGCGTCAC
>CAIWVZ010000444.1 GCA_903916245.1 uncultured Planctomycetota bacterium
CTCGAATCACGGATGATCCCGGAAGCACGCGTCGTCGCGACGGGTGATCTCGACGTGATGATGGGCGAGATTCGTCAGGTGGCGGAGGTTCCTTGGTCGCTCGCGGGGACCTTCAAGGTCGATGCGTCGCTCGTCGACGGCAAGGCGTTCGAGGCGACGGTCGCCACGAAACGCCTCCGGTTCGGTCGGGACGGCGACGCCATCGGTCCGATCGATCTCGATGTCGGAGCGTCCGGGACCCTGAGACTCGGTGAATCTCCGGAAGTCGACATCCCGGTGCTCTCTTTCCGTGGTGCGGGAGCCGCCATCGAAGGGGCGATGTCGTGGAAGTCGGATGCGACCGCGCTCCGTGCGAAAGGCGGCGTCCGGCCGGTCGCGCTCATGAACGCGCTCGGGCGCGTCGCGCGAGACGGGTCGATGAGCGATGCGCCGATTCGTCTCGATATCGACGCCGTTTGGGAATCCGTCGCGGGACGTGAACGACTCGTCTTCAAGAGCGGTCGTCTCGAGGCGGCGAGCACGACGGTGACCGCGGTCGGCACGTTGCAGGCCGCCGCCCAAGGACCCTCCGACCTCGTGATCGACGCGGAATCCGATGTCGGTCGACTCGTCGCCGATCTCGGGTCCCTGCTCCCTTCCGGGCGTTCGAAAGCGGGAGGCAAACTCCGGACGCGCTGGGTGGCGAAGGGAGATGGGGCCTCGGTAGGCCTCTCCGGAACGTTGACGGTCGACGACCTCGACGTCACGTTCGTCGATGCGGCGGGCACTTCCTTCCGCTTCAACGAACCGCGGCTCGTCGGTTCGGCGGAGGCCGGTATCGACTTGGCGACGCGAACGGCGGACATTCGACGTTGGGCGTTCTCCGCGACGGGAATCACGCTCGAAGGCGATGCCCGCGTCGGACCCGCGCGGCAGCATGTCGCCGCCACAGGCAACATCGACGTCGGTCGCGTGATCGCCGCGTATCCGATGCTCGTCCCGAAAGGCGTCACATGCGACGCCCGACTCCACCTCGCCGCGGAGGCGGACCTCGGTCTCGATGGGCGATCGGCCAAGGGAACGTTGACGGCGTCCGACCTTGCGATCTCGATGCCCGCGGCCGGAGATGTTCCGTCGCGCGCGTTCCGCGATCCGAGCCTTCGGATCACCTTCGACGTCGCCACCTCGGGGGCGGATACGTCGGGTGCCCTCCGTGTGAACGCCTTTTCGGTCGTGTCGAGCCACGCGCAGGTCGATGCGAAGGGCGTCCTCGACGGCGACTTGAGTCGCCCGTCCGACTTCACGTTGCGCGCCGTCGCGCAGGTGAAGCCCCTGCTCGATCAACTTGCGATCGGAAATGTGGACGGCGCGACGACGTCCGGCGTCTTGACCGTCGACGGATCCGTACGCACTCGAAGCGGTGCGCTCGATATCGATCTCAAGCCCGTGATCACCGATTTCGTGGTGGAAGTCCCCGCGGCCGAAGGACGCAAGGCGATCCGCATCGTCGACCCGACGGTGCGCGCGACTTTCAAGGGGATTCTCTCCGACTCCGGATCGGATTTGACCATCGACGCGTGTTCACTCGCGTCGACGATCGCCGACGCCGAGATTCGCGGAAAGATTCGTGATCTACGTCGGGATCCGCGCTGTGAGGCGGTCGACGTGAAGATGTCCTACGACCCCGTTTCTTTGGGTGCCGTTCTCGCGGCTTTCACCGATGTCGTCGTTTCCGGCGAAGGGCGACGCTCCGTGACCGCCCGTTTCGACGGGCCGCTCAGCACCGTCGATCCGGCGTCGCTCTTCCGCATCGGCGTTGGTGAGACGAAGATCGCCGTCGCACCGATGAGGAAGGGCGGCATGACGTTCGACGGCGATCTCGCATCGACGTGGAAGAAAGGCGTCCTCGATGCGAACGGTGATTTCCGTTTCAACGGTGGACCGCTCAAGGTCGCTTCGACGCTCGGATTCGCCCCGGATTCCAAGTCGTCCGCATTTCGGGCGGAACTGAACGGGGCACGCGCGACGGGCGATATCGCGCCCCTCGCGTCCCTCGTCAATCCGATCTTCGCGGTGACGGGTGATCCCGGCACGTCGCTGACGGGGATGATCGATGCCGTCGTCGACCTCACGATTTCGGGCCCTCTCACGGAGGCCGACATGACCGGCGGCTGGGAGGGGTTCACGAAGGAGCGTATCGACGGGACGGGGACCATCGCCTTGTCCGCGGGCACCGTGCAAGGTTCGACCATGCTTCTCAAACTGGCCGACCTGCTGTTGGGCGGCGGCGTTTCCGAGGTGACGATGGAGCCCGTACGTTTCACGATTCGCAAGGGACGATTGTCCTACGACAGGCCTCTGCGGATGAGCGTCAAAGGTCTCGAAATGGTGTGGACCGGTTCCGTCGGTCTCGACCGCACCTTGGACCTGAAACTCGACATCGTCGTCAACGATTCCCTCCGCGCGCGGGTGCCGTTCTTGAGCAAGCTCGGGGTGGCGACACTGTCGATGCCCGTTCGCGGGACGACGTCCCGGCCCGATGTGGATCTCGGTTCGGTACTCGCCGACTTGGCGAAGCAAGCGGCGATCGGAAG
>CAIWVZ010000445.1 GCA_903916245.1 uncultured Planctomycetota bacterium
ATGATCCGGATGAGGTCGGATTCGATCTGCTCGTCCATCAAGCCGCGCAGCGCGGTGGCACCCGTCTGCCACGCCATGCGGAGGATCGCGGCGGAGATGATCACCGCGACGATCGGGTCGGCCATTTTCCAACCCAACCACAGATCCGACGCGAACGCGACGATGACGCCGCCGTTCACCCAATAGTCGGACGCGTAGTGGGCGCCGTCGGCTTCGGTGGCGGGGGAGTCGTTCTTCAGCCCTTCGCGCTGCAGGTAGCGCGCCAGAATGGTCGGGGCGACTACGCCGACGATCGCGATCCCGATGCCGATCTCCGGCGACACCAGCGGCGGCGATTCTCCGCCGCGCTGAATGACGGCCGACAAAACGCCGATCGCGGAACCGATGAGCAACAACGACTGGCCCAAGGCGGCCATGTGTTCCAACTTGCCGTGACCGTAGGGGTGGTCTTCGTCGGGCGGCGCATCGGCCGCGCGCACCGACCACGCGCTGAGCAGACTGACGATCACGTCCGTCGCCGAATCCATCGCCGCGGCGAGCAGCGCGCTCGACCCGGTGACCGACCAGCCGACGAACTTCATGACGGCGAGACCGATGGAAACGCCCGCGGCGACCATCGCGGGGCGGTCGCGTCCCGGCTTGTGCGTCGGTGCGGCGGATTCCATAGGTGGAGTATCGGCTTTCCGACCGCGGCGGGCAAGGGACCGCGAGACCCGGTCTCTCCTGATAAACTCGGGTGAACATGGCCCGGGACGACTTCGACATCGAGCGCCTCAAGGCCTTGGACGACGGCGAATGGACGCGGGTGGTCGAGGCGTACAACACGCGCCTCTACTGTTACATCCGCAGGCAACTCGGCGACGACGACCTGACCGAAGAGTTCGTGCAGGAGACGTTCCACGGCGCGATCCGCGGCATCTCCCGGTTCGACGCGCGTTTCAACGTCGAGCAGTATTTGGTCGGCATCGCGCGCAACAAACTGATCGACCACTTCCGCAAGAAGAAACTGGAAGTGCAGTTGCCCGACGCGGACGACGGCGACGCGTGGACGTCCGGGATCGACGCGGGGGCCGCACGCGCGAGTCAAATCGAGTCGACGAAGGAACTCGCGGCGCGACAGCGGGCCGTGCTCGTCGAAGCGCTGCAGGAGATGGTGGCGGATTTGAAGGCCGCCGGCGAGTGGAAGCGCCTGAAGACGATCGAACTGTGTTTCCTGAAACCGTGGCGCCACCGCGAGATCGCGGATCGCATCGGCATCACCGACGAGAAGTCCATCGCCGGCGTCAAGTTCCGCGCCATCAAGGACCTGCAGGACCGCCTGCGCAAGAAAGACCCGGGCCGGGACCTGTTCGTCGGACTGTGGAGGGACGCGTGAGCCGCGGCTGTCTGACGGCCGCGGAAGTGTCCGCGTTCATCGAACGCGGGCGTGCGGACGCCGCCGCCTCGGCTCACCTCGACGCCTGCGAGGCCTGCCGCCTGAACGTCGATTCGCTCGAAAACGAAGTCCTCGCCCTCCAGTACTCCATGTCCGGCTTGTGGTTCCGTGAACGCATCTCGTGTCCGACGCCCGACGAACTCGCCGCCGCGGCCCGTGGGGCGCTGACGCCCGAGGCCGCCGACTACGTCGATTTTCACGTGAATACGCTGGGTTGTCGCGCATGCGGCGCCGCGGGAGCCGCGGTCGACGCAGACGCGAATCCCGAAATTCGGCGCAAGAGCCGACAGGCCGCGCGTCGCGTGACCGACTCGATGGGGCGGTTCCTCGACGAAGCCGGAAAAGGCGACGCTCCGCCGCCCTGACGCGCGCGCCGTTTTCGTCGGCGACGATTCGGGAAAAGGGTTGGAGTCGGGGGACTCGATCCGTAGCATCGCGGCATGAATCCTCCCGTCGCCGGCACTCCGGCATCGACCCCTCCCGTCTCCGCGTCTTCCGCGGCGGCCCCGGCCGATCGTCCGGGTGGGGCTTCGGCCCCCGTGGTCACGGACAAGAAGCGGCAGGAGGCCCTCGCCCGCTACAACGTGAACGAGTGGGGCGGGGGATACTTCACGATGGACGACGGAGGCTGCGCCACCGTCAATCCTCTTCAGAAGCCGGGTGCGGCCGTCCGTCTCGCCGACATCGTCGAAGAGATCAAGCGTCGCGGGTTCCGCTCGCCGTTCCTTCTGCGCTTCCCGCAGATCCTGAAGCACCGCGTGTCGCGTCTGCACGACGCGTTCACCGCGGCCATCCGCGAGTTCGACTACCCGAAGCACTACCAAGGCGTGTTGCCCGTCAAGGTCAATCAGCAGCGCGTGGTGGTCGAAGCCGCGGTCGAAGAAAGCAATCGTCATCGCTACGGATTGGAAGTCGGTTCGAAGGGCGAACTCGCTCTCGCGTTGACGATGACCATCCACCCCGAAGCGTTGCTTTTGTGCAACGGGTTCAAGGACCGCGACTTCATCGAACTCGCTCTCCGCGGTGCGGCGGCCGGTAGCCGCGTCGTCCTCATTTCGGAAACCATCCACGAAGTGCGCGACATCGTCGCCGTGGCCCGCGACATCGGCGTCAAGCCGCAGATCGGTTTCCGCGTCCGCCTCCATTCGGCCGGTGTCGGCAAGTGGGAAGAGTCCGGCGGTTCGCACGCGAAGTTCGGCCTGACAACCGCCGAAATCCTCGAAGCTTTGGACTACCTGCAGGCCGAAGGCTGCATGGATTCCGTCGCCCTCATCCACTTCCACATCGGTTCGCAGATCTGCGACATCCGCGCGTGGAAGGAAGCGATCAAGGAAGCGACGCGCATGTACTGCCACATCAAGCGCCGCGCGCCGTCGCTCAACTTCCTCGACATGGGCGGCGGTCTCGCCGTCGATTACGACGGAACGTCGACCGCCACCGACTGGTCGCTCAACTACACGCTCGAAGAGTACTGCCGCGACGCCGTCTACAACGTGAAGACCGTCTGCGAGCAGGAAGAAGTCGAGCCGCCCGTCCTGGTTTCCGAATCCGGTCGCGCGGTGCTCGCCTACCACGCGGTCACCGTGGTCACGCCTCTGAAGGTCATCGGTCGCGATTCGTCGCGCCCCGTGCCCATCGCGAAGGACGCGTGCCATCAGGTGAAGGAACTCAAGTCCACGTTGGACGAACTTCGCCGCAACAACTGCCGCGAACTCATCAACGACGCGCGCGCCCTGCACGCCGAACTCATCTCCAGCTTCAAACTCGGATTCGTGTCGCTGGAAGACCGCGCCGCGGGTGAAGCGTTGTTCCACGACATTTGTTCGAAGGCGGCCCAAATCTGGGACCGCGACGACGCCGACGAAAAGGAAATCGCGGAACTCGTCGAAATGACGGCGCCGCGTTTCGTCTGCAACTTCTCCATCTTCCAAAGCGTGCCCGACACGTGGGCTTTCCGCCAAGTGTTCCCGATGATGCCGCTCACCCGTCTCTTGGACGACCCGGTGACCGAAGCCACCATCGGCGACATCACTTGCGATTCCGACGGCCGCATCGACGACTTCGTCGGTTGCGCGGGCATCAAGCGCACGCTGCCTTTGCCCACACTGAACACCGACGAGCCGTTCCACTTGGGGCTGTTCCTCGTCGGCGCCTACCAAGACACCTTGGGCGACTTCCACAACCTCTTCGGCGCCGCCAACGAGGCGTCGATCATCGTCGACGACGACGGCAGCTTCTCCGTCGTGAACCAGTACCGCGGCACGACGGTCGCCGAAGCGATGGAAGTGTTCGGCTACCCGCTGTCTCTCCTTCGCGCCCGCTTCGACGAGCGTTGGGGCGGCGACGATTCGCTCGAAGCCATCCGCTACCGCGACTGCTTCATGCGCATCGTGTCCTCCGGCACCTACCTGAAGCGCTGATCTTCCTGCAGCGCGTCGCCGGCGTCGGCGGATCTTCTTCAAGGCGAAGGATCCGCAGGCGCTCGGTACGTGGCACCGCACCCACCTCGGCTTCGACGTCGAGGTCGCGCGGCGGTGCTGTTTTGCGTTGATCGGCCTCCGCGCCTAAGGAGGCTGGTACTCGGCGTTTGCGGATTGGGCGACGTCCACGACCCACTTGGCGATGGACGGTGCGGTGTTGTCGTTGATGGCGTGTTTTTCCGGCGGCAGCCGCGGGCCCTAGGATGGGGGTGCGTCCCGACTCCGGTTCGGCGCCCTTCGAAG
>CAIWVZ010000446.1 GCA_903916245.1 uncultured Planctomycetota bacterium
CGACGTCGAAGTCGTCGCGCGCGGCGTGACCGTGCTCAATCGTTCGAAGACGCCGCCCTTCGAGATCACCGACAAGACGACGGTGCGCGAAGATCTTCGACTCGAGTACCGCTACCTCGATCTCCGTCGGAAAGCGCTTTCCGACAACATCGAATTCCGGCACCGCATGTGCCACTCGATCCGGAACTCCCTTTCGGGGCACGGTTTCCTCGAGATCGAAACGCCGCTTCTGATCAAGACGACGCCCGAAGGCGCCCGCGACTTCATCGTTCCGTCGCGCCTGCATCCCGGCGAGGTCTACGCCCTTCCGCAGTCGCCGCAGCTCTTCAAGCAGGTGCTGATGGTGAGCGGCATGGACCGCTACTTCCAAATCTGCAAGTGCCTCCGCGACGAAGATCTCCGGGCCGATCGGCAGCCGGAGTTCACGCAAATCGATCTCGAAATGTCGTTCGTCGATCAGGAAGACGTGTTCTTCGTGGTCGAAGACATGCTGAAGACGCTCTGGAAGGACCTGACCGGCGCGGCCCTTTCGGCCCCGTTCCCGCGACTTTCCTACGACGAATGCATGCGTCGTTTCGGCAACGACAAGCCCGACGTCCGGTTCGGCCTCGAACTGTTCGACATCGGCGACATCGCGGCGGGATGCGGCTTCAAAGTGTTCTCCGACGTCGCCGCGTCGAAGGGTGGATCCGTCAAGGGCATTTGCCTCCCCGACGGTGCCGCGCTGTCCCGCAAGGAAATCGACGAGACGGAAGCCGTCGCGAAGACGCACGGCGCCAAGGGACTCGCGTGGATCAAGCTCACGCCCGACGGTCCTCAGGGTCCCGTCGCGAAGTTCCTTTCGCCGAACGACGTCGCGCGCATAGCGGAACGCGCGGGTGCGAAGACCGGCGATCTCCTCGTCTTCGTCGCGGCTCCGTTCGAAACGACGTGCGCCGCGTTGGCGCAGGTGCGCCTCCATTTCGGTCGGACGCGCAAGTTGATCGACACGTCGCGCAACGCGTTCCTGTGGGTCGTCGACTTCCCGATGTTCGGTTGGAACGAAGACGACAAGCGTTGGGAAGCGAAGCACCACATGTTCACGTCCACGAAGGGGGCGATGCCGAACCTCGGCGACGACCTCTCCGACGTGAAGGCGAATCTCTACGACCTCGTGCTGAACGGCAACGAGATCGCCTCCGGTTCGATCCGCATCCACCGACCGGAAGACCAGCAGAAGGTCTTCGACCTCGTCGGATTCTCGCGGGCCGAGGCCGAGACCAAGTTCGGGTGGTTCCTCCGGGCGCTCGACTACGGCGAGCCGCCGCACGGCGGGATCGCCCTCGGTCTCGACCGCTTGGTCATGCTCATGCGCGGGGCGGAGTCGCTTCGGGACGTCATCGCCTTCCCGAAAACGGCATCGGGGACCTGCTTGCTCACCACGAGCCCGTCGCCCGCCGACGACCGCCAATGGGCGGATCTCGGCCTCCAGCTTCGCCCCAAGCCCGCTCCCTGACGGGGGTAAGGCCCCGATCGGGGCCGGGGCGGTTGAAAGGGGAGGGGGAATCGCGTATCTCTCCCTTCCCAACGGTTGGTTCCGGGGTGCGCTCTGCCCCTGCGCCGCCGCAGGTCGCCGTCAAGGCTTCCTTTTCGTCCCCCTCGGGGGATGACCCATCGGGGCTTCGGCCCCTCAGCGAGGAACAAGAGCGATGTCGGAAACCGCGTCGAACGACCCGGTCAAGGTGACCCTTCCGGATGGCCGCGTGTTGGAGATGCCGAAAGGCTGCTCCATCCGCGATGTGGCGTTCCGTATCGGCAGCGGCCTCGGCAAGGCCTGCGTCGGCGGCAAGATCGACGGCGGCGCCGAAATCCTCGACCTTCGCCACGCCCTCGTCCGCGACTGCTCGCTGTCCATCGTGACGGCGGACTCGAAGGACGGACTCGAAGTCGTCCGCCACTCGGCCTCGCACATCATGGCCGACGCGATCTGCCGCCTTTGGCCTCAAGCCAAACTCTCGATCGGTCCTTCGACCGACGACGGCTTCTACTACGACATCGATCTCGACGCGAAGGTCCTGCCCGAAGACCTCGAACGCATCGAAAAGGAAATGTCGAAGATCGTCGAAGCGGACACCGCGTTCGAGCGGTGCGAGACGGGGCGCGACGCCGCACTCGCTCGCTACCGCTCCGAAGGTGAGATCTACAAAGTCGAGATCATCGAAGGAATCTCCGCCGCGGAATCGATCACGACCTACCGTCACGGTTCGGGGGCCTTCGAAGACCTTTGCCGCGGGCCTCACGTTCCGTCGACCGGCTACGTGAAGGCGTTCAAACTTCTGACCGTCGCGGGTGCCTACTGGCGCGGCGACGAGAAGAACAAGATGCTCCAACGCATCTACGGCACCGCGTTCACGTCGAAGAAGGAACTCGATGCATGGGTCACTCGCCAGGAAGAGGCGAAGGCCCGCGATCATCGCAAGATCGGCAAGGAACTCGGGTTGTTCATGATGCACCCGATCGCCCCGGCGAGCCCGTTCTTCCTGCCGCGCGGAACCATCATCTACAACCGCCTCGTGCAGCACATGCGCGAGCTCTATCGCACGTACGACTACAAGGAAGTCATCACGCCGCAGATCTTCGACACCGAGATGTTCAAGACCTCGGGTCACTGGGCGCACTACCTCGAAAACATGTACGTGACGGAGAAGGACGAGCGTCAGTTCGGGGTGAAGCCCATGAACTGCCCGTCGCACACCTACATCTTCGCGAACGAGAAGCGTTCGTACCGCGAACTGCCCCTGCGCATCGCGGACTTCGGTCGTCTCCACCGCTACGAGCGCTCCGGCGTGACGGGCGGACTCACGCGCGTGCGTACGTTCTGCCAGGACGACGCGCACCTGTTCGTCGCCCCCGATCAGATCAAGGACGAGATCGCCTCGCTCCTCAAGATGATCATGGGCGTCTACGACCTCTTCGGATTCACCCGCCCGAAGGTGTTCCTGTCCACCCGTCCCGCCGGTTCGCTCGGCACGGACGAGATTTGGAACA
>CAIWVZ010000447.1 GCA_903916245.1 uncultured Planctomycetota bacterium
CGAACTCGGTGCAGCGGATATTGCGCGGGCGGCGGCTCCGGACGTCCGTGCGCGCATCGCCGACGCGCTTCGGGCTCTCGGCTACCGTTGGGTCGCGCTCGATCTCGACGGATACCGTCAGGGCTCGGGGTCGCTACCGTCCGCGTTGGACGTCTGACCGCGCGTCTCGCTTTCCGTCGGTTCAGGAGTCTCCGATCATGATTTTCACCTCGACCGCGCGTGTGCGCGTCCTCTTCGCCGTCGTTCTCCTCGTCGTTTCCGGATGCGCGTCGCGCGTGCCCAATCGCACGCCGCTCGGCGAGCCGTTGCCGACGGTGGTCGGGGAAGCGCTCGACGGGAAGAAGGTCGAACTGCCCAAGGACTTGGCCGGAAAGCCCGCGATTCTCCTTCTCGGCTACGTGCAGCAGGCGCAGTTCGACGCCGACCGTTGGATCATGGGACTGTTGCAGGCGAAGACGACGGTGCGCATTCTCGAGGTGCCGACGATCAAGGGAATGATTCCCGGGATGTTCGCCGGAATGATCGACGACGGTATGCGCGCCGGTATCCCGTCCGAGGATTGGGGCTCGGTGGTCACCCTCTACGGGTCCGACGCGTCGACGGTCGTCGCCCTCACCGGGAACTCGGGCGGGCCGAACATGCGTGTCCTTCTCGTCGACGGCGACGGTCGTATTCGTTGGTTCCACGATCGCGGGTATTCGGCTGCGAAGTGTCTCGAGCTCGTCGAAGCCGCACGCACATTGTTCCCGCGTCTTTGACCGATCGGGGTCGACCCGGAACCGATCCCGTGCGCGATGATGTCGGCATGAAAGCCGCTCTCGCCTCCCTCGTCGGTGTGCTCGCCCTCATCATCGTCCCGAACTGATTCGCGTCAGAGATCGCGGACGGCGCGGAATCCGATCGTCGCGAGACGCGTCGACGCGTCGTACCCCCAACGATGCGAGGCGCGGCACGCGGTCGCGGGCGGGTACCACGATCCGCCGCGCGCGCTGCGGAGATCCGGCGCGTCGTCCTTCGGCGGCGCATCGACGAATCCCTTCGGCATCGTGCGCAGACCGCGGAGTTTCGACCAACCGACGTACGCCTTCGGATCGAAGCGATTGGCGCACCATTCCGACACGTTGCCGATCATGTCGCGAAGCCCGAATCCGTTCGCGCGGAACTTTCCGACGGGCGCGGTGACCGCGAAGCCATCGTCGAACCCGAGAACATCCCAGCCGTCTTCCATCTTCCGGGCCGCGAGGTCCGGCACGTTGCCCCAACCCGCGCCTCCGTCTTTCGCGTCGCCCCACGGCCAAACGGTGGGACGCAAGGCGTTCACGCGGCCCCGTGCGGCGTATTCCCACTCGCGTTCGTCGGGAAGGCGCCATCCGGACTTCGTGCACCAAAGGGTCGCGTCGGCGTGGGACACCATCGAAACGGGTTGGTCGTCGCCGTCGAGAGCGAGGTCTCCGAGAGGATCGACCGCGTGGCCGCGGTAGCCGTCGACCGAACGCCATTGGCGGAACGTCGTTTCGGTTTCCGCCATGTAGAAGGCTTGCGCGCAGGTGACGTGAAAACGCGGTTTTTCGTCGGGTGCAGCGACGGGGTCGTCGTCGTTCGCGCCGACGTATGACACGCCCGCGGGAACGAGAACGAACGTTACTCCCGTCGCGACATCCCGGATCTTCCACGGCTTCTTCGTATCGCGGATGGCGTCCCGCACGTCGGGGTCGCGGATCACCGCCGGGTCGGGTTCGACGGCGACCACGGCCGTTTCGCGCGGCGCTTGCGCCGCCGCGAACACGATCACCAATGCCGCGAGGAGTCCCATCCGCGTCGGATCAGCCGAGAAGATCCGCGATGGTTTCGCGGCGGCGGATGACGCGCGTCGATCCGTCGTCGTCGATCAGCACTTCCGCGGGACGCGGGCGCAGGTTGTAGGTGGACGCCATCGCGAAGCCGTAGGCCCCGACGTTGCCGATCGCGAGGATGTCGCCTTCCTGCGGCGTCGGCAGTTCGCGGTCGACGGCGAGAAGATCTCCCGATTCGCAGATCTGTCCGGCGACGCGCACGACGGACGTCGGCGCATCGGGACGGCTCACGTTCACGATCGGGTGCCACGCGTCGTAGAGCGCGGGGCGGATCAGGTGGTTCATTCCCGAATCCACGCCGACGAAAAGATGGCGCGACGTGCGCTTCACCGCGGTGACGGTCACGAGCAACGTGCCGCTCTCGCAGACCGGATAACGACCCGGTTCGAAGCGCCATTCGATCGCGCGTCCGACGCGTCTTTCGAAGGCGTCGAGGCGCGGAGCGACGGCGGCGCCGAACGCATCGACGTCGAAGGGGCGTTCTTCGGGACGGTAGGGGACACCGAATCCGCCTCCGAAGTCCACGAACGCGAGGTCGGGAAGTCGCTCCGCATGGCGAAGCATGACGTCGACGGCGGCGAGCCACGGATCGGTATCGAGGATCCCGGATCCGATGTGCTGTTGCAGGCCGTCGATCACGATCCCCGCGTCGCGGGCGATCGACAGCGCTTCGTCGAGTTCTTCCGGCGCGGCGCCGAACTTCGCGTCGGGGCCGCCGGTGATGACGTGATGATGATGGCCCGCACCGACGTCGGGGTTGAGGCGCAACCCGACCGTGGGGGCGAGGCCGAGGGCCGCGACGCGGCGCAGCTGCGGCAGACCGTCGACGGAGATGTGGACGCCCTCGGCGGCGACCGCGCGGAGTTCGTCGTCGGTCACGTTGTTGCCGTTGTACGTGATTTCGGCGGGGGTGAATCCCGCGGTCCGAGCCGCGAGGACTTCGCCGATCGACACCGCGTCGACGCCCCAGCCTTCTTCGCGCAGCACCTTCAGGATCTCGCGATTGCCGTTCGCCTTCGCGGCGAAGAACCAGCGAACGCCGTCACGCCCGATGGAACGACGGAGGCGGCGCGCCCTCGCTCGGAGGACCGCCGCCTCGTAGACGTACAGCGGAGACCCGTGGGCCGAAATCAGCGCTTGCGCGACATCCCGGCCGACGGTCATGCGATCAGGCGTACGCCGGGATGCCCGTGATGCGTTGACCGAGGATGAGCGCGTGGATGTCGTGCGTGCCCTCGTAGGTCTTCACGGTTTCGAGGTTCATCATGTGGCGTCCCACCGAGTATTCGTCGGTGATGCCGTTGGCGCCGAGGACATCGCGCGCTTCACGCGCGATGTCGAGGGCCGCCGCCACGTTGTTGCGCTTCGCGAGGGACACCTGGGCGAAGTCGAGCTTGCCTTCGTCCTTGAGGCGACCGGCGCGCCACACGACCAACTGGCCTTTCACGATTTCGGTCAGCATGATCGCGAGCTTGTTCTGCACGAGCTGGAACGAGGCGATCGGCTTGTCGAACTGGATGCGGCTCAGCGCGTATTCGCGTGCGGTTTCGAAGCACGACATGGCCGCGCCCATCGCACCCCACGCGATGCCGTAACGGGCCTGCGTCAGGCAGCCGAGGGCGGCGGGGAGTCCCTTCGCCTTCGGGAGGAGGTTCGACTTCGGGATCTTGACGTCCTTCAGGATGAGTTCGGAGGTCACCGAGCAGCGCAGCGACCACTTGCGGTGCTGGAGCGGCGCGGAGAATCCCGGCGTGTCCTTTTCGACGAGGAAGCCGCGGATTTCGCCGTCGAGCTTTGCCCAAACGACGGCCACGTCGGCCATCGTGCCGTTCGTGATCCACATCTTCGCGCCGTTCAGGATGTAGTGATCACCCTTGTCCTCGGCGCGGGTCAGCATGCCGCCCGGGTTGGAGCCGAAGTCGGGTTCCGTCAGGCCGAAGCAGCCGATCTTTTCGCCGGCGGCGAGCTTCGGGAGCCAGTAGTTCTTCTGCTCTTCGGACCCGTAGGCGTGGATCGGGTACATGACGAGGGCGCCCTGCACCGATACGAACGAGCGTAGGCCCGAGTCGACGTACTCGAGTTCCTGCATGATGAGGCCGTAGGCGATGTTCGAGAGCCCGGCGCAGCCGTAGCCTTCGATGTTCGCGCCGAACGCGCCGAGCGGGGCGAGTTCGAGGGCCTTCTGCAGGGGGAAGGTGCCTTCGCGGTAGTGGTGTTCGACGATCGGGGCGAACTCTTCACGCGTCCACTTCCGGATGGAGTCCCGAACGATGAGTTCCTCTTCGGTGAGGAGGCTGTCGATGTCGTAGAAGTCGGTCTTGAAGGGGGCGGCCATTTGAAGGTGCTCCGGCTGCGAAAACGCCGTAGGAAGTTAGCAGCGAACGGGCCGTGGAGCCAATCGGTCACAAGCGAAGCCCCTCCCGAACGGGCGATCGCCCCGCGTTCCTGTTAAGGTGCGCGTCCCCTACGAGTTTTACGGGAGTCACCCGATGGCGAAGGTCTTCGTTCAGCCGCGCAAGGCGCGGCCGTTTTGGTTCGGTCACCCTTGGGTCTTTTCGGGCGCGATCGATCGCGTCAAGGGAGATCCGCGCGACGGCAGCGTCGTCGAACTCTGCGACCACGAAGGAAAGACCATCGGGTCGGGCTGGTGGAACGGCCGTAGCCAAATCAGGGTACGGCTCGTCGCTTTGGCCCACGAAGGGACGCTCGACGACGCGCTCCTCGTGAAGCGCCTCGATCGGGCGATCGATCTGCGCCTCGACGTGATGCGCCTCCAAGAGACGGCTTCGGTGTTCCGTCTCGTCCACTCGGAAGGCGATCTGTTGCCGGGGCTCGTCATCGACGCCTACCGCGAAGTCGGCGGTGACACGGACGGTGCGCTCCACCTCGTGTTGCAGGTGACGGCCCTCGGCATGACTTCGCATCTTCCCGCGCTCATCGCCCGCCTCGTCGAGCGTCTCGCCCCCGCGAGTATCACCGAGCGGGCGTCGGGGTACGCCGCCGAGGAAGAGGGCATCGCCCGGGCCGACGCCGTCCACCACGGAGAAGCTCCGATTCATCCGATCTGCGTGGCCGAGAACGGTGTGCGGTACTGGTGCGATGTGCGAGCCGGACAAAAAACCGGATTCTTCGCGGATCAGCGGGACAATCGTCGCTCGGTACTGCCGTACGTGAAGGGGAAATCCGTCCTCGACGCCTTCTGCTACGTCGGCGGATTCGGCCTCCCCGCGCTCGTTCACGGCGGGGCCGCGTCCGTCCACTTTCTCGATTCGTCGGGGTTCGCGTTGGAACTCGCGCAGCGCGGGGCCGCGTCGAACGGCGTCGCGGATCGCGCGACGTTCGAAGACGCCAACGTGTTGCGCGTCCTCGACCGATGGGGACGCGAGGGACGCATGTTCGGCGTCGTCATGGTCGACCCGCCGAAGTTGGTCCACCGCCGTATGGAACTCGAAAAAGGTCTGCGTCTCTATCACGAGATCAACCGCAAGGCCGTCGGTGTCCTCGAGGACGGCGGCATCCTCGTCACCCACTCGTGCTCGCAGCACGTTTCGGAAGCGGATTTCGAACACATGCTCTCCACGGTCGCGAAGGAAACGGGCTGCCGTTTCCAACTGCTGCACCGCGGCACGCAGGGGGCGGACCATCCCGTGATGCTTCCGCACGACGAATCGCGCTACCTGAAGTCGCGCGTGTTCCGCGTCGTGAAGCCGCCCGAAGGATTCGTACCCTTCAGACCGGACGGGCCTCCGCGGTCCGCTCCGGGCAACGACGGCTGACGCCGCCTCCGCGGCGAGGAGACGCCCATGTCCGGCATCGTCGACGAGTTCAAGAAGTTCGCGATGAAAGGCAACGTCGTCGACCTCGCGGTCGGCGTGATCATCGGCGGCGCGTTCGGCAAGATCGTCGCGTCGCTGGTGGAAGACGTGATCATGCCGCCTCTCGGCGTGCTGATCCAAGGCATCGACTTCAGCAACATCAAGATCCGATTGACCGACTCCGCGTCGATCCACATCGGAAAGTTCATCAATCAATCGATCAACTTCGTGTTGGTCGCCTTCGCGGTGTTTCTGTTGGTGAAGGCGATCAACGCCGCGCGCGAGCGCTTCGAAGAACGTGAAGCGGCCGCGGAAGCGGCGAAGCCTCCGATGAAGACGCGCCAAGAAGAACTTCTCGAAGAGATCCGCGATCTGTTGAAAAAGCGCTGATCGCGCGGCCCTTCAGAGGGCGCCGGAGGCTTCGCGCAGGGCGAACAAGGCACGGGCGAGTCGTTGACGCGCCGCAACCTGCGTGATGCCGAGCCGTTCGGCCATCGCGGGCCCCGAGACTCCTTGCGCGAACATCTCGAGCACGTCGCGATGGGTGTCGGGCAAGCGCGCCACGATGGATTTGAGCCGGATCACGTCGTCGCGCTCCATCGTTTCCGTCGCGGGGCCGCGCGCTTCCGTCGGCGGGTCGTCGGAACGGGTCAAGGGCAGCGTGCGCGTGACGTTGCGTTTGTCGGCGACGGCGCCGCGAAGGACGGCCATCTTCGTGTTCATCACGACGCCTTCGATGAACGCCCAAAAAGACGCCTCGGTCGATCCGCGGAAGCCGTCGACGTCCTTGAGGAGCGCACACTGCACGGTCGAGCGCAGATCCTGACTGTCCATATGCGCGCGGACGAGATCTGTGGCGGGCAAATGTTTGCGCACGAGAGCCATGAGGCGACGTTCGAATTCGTTGCGCAGGGCGATGTCGTCGCCCTCGCCTTTCGCCGCGCGTACCCACTGTTCGATCACTGCCATGACGGGGACGGGAGGCTATCAGTCGCGGGGTCGCGGATTCAAATATTCCAATTGGCAAAAGCCGATCGGTCACCGCGCGCGTCCGGCGATCGCGAAGGCGGGTGCGGACGGCACGGGTCGTTCGGGTGTCGCGGGTGGAGGATCGGCGAACGACGCGCCGAAGCGTACGAGGGGATCGAAGGCGTCCGCCTGCGCGAGCGTCATCGTCGCCGAGATGTGAACCGTCGTCGCGGCGCTCCGACGTCCCGTGGCCGTCGCGCGCAGCGGCGACAACCGCACGAGCACGGCCTGCGGACGGCCCGGAGTCGGGACGTCGAACCACGGTTCGTCGTCGAAGCGGGCTCGGAGGCGGAGGGACCCCGCACCCGGCGCGGCCGATCCCTGAATCAGAGCACGGATGTCGTCG
>CAIWVZ010000448.1 GCA_903916245.1 uncultured Planctomycetota bacterium
CCCCGACCCCGACAACGTTCCTTCCGGGTCGGGATTGCCGCGCATGCCCCCAAGCCCCACGGCGCGGAGCGACTGCAGGAGTTGGAATCCTTCCCGCGCCTTTTCGTAGTCCGCGAGATTCTCGCGGAAGAACGTCGAGACGATGCGCTCTCTCTGATACGGATGGAGGAACCAACGGAAGGCGGCGAAGGCGAGCACCGTACCTGCGGCGAACATCCCTCCGACCACTCGCAACGGCAGCCCCGCGACGAACAGGACGGCGAGCGCGATCGGAACGTACATAAGAGCGGTTCCGAGGTCGGGCTGACGCACCACCAATCCGAAGGGGATCACGGCGAAGAACAACAGGGGCATCCAACGACCGACGGTTCGAACGGGCTCGCCGCGGTCGAGACACTTCGCGAGGACCAAGACGAGCGCGGTCTTCATGGGCTCGGACGGTTGGAACTGAAAGCCCCCGAGCGACAGCCAACGCCGCGACCCGTTGACGGTCGTTCCCGCGACGGCGACACCGACGAGAAGGACGAGCAGCGCGCCCCACGCCAACGGACCGAGCGCCACCCATCGCGAGTAGGGCACGCAACCGACGGCGATCATCACCGCGGTGCCGAGCAGGAAGTAGTTCCACTGAATCGCGGCGAGGGGACGCGGCGTGGTCTCGCTCATTCCGAGATCGATCGCATGGATTCCGAACAGCGCGATACCGATCGCGAAGATCAGAACGAGCGGATCGAGTCTGAGAGCTTTGCGCACCAACGCGCCGAGGGAATTCACGGGCGTCCTCCGAGCACGTCGTAGCAAGCGTTGACGACCATGGCGGCGAGCGGCGCGCAATCGGCGCCTTCCCCCGGATACCGATCGAACATCACGGCGAAGGCGTAGCGCGGATTGTCGTGGGGCGCGTAGCCGACGAGCCACGCCGCATAGAGAGGGTTCTCACCCGAAGACAACTGCGCCGTCCCGGTCTTGCCGGCGATCTTGAGGGTCGTCAGCCGCGCGCGATGCTGCTTTCCGGCGGTCCCCCCCGACGACTCGCACACGCGTCGCATACCCTCGCGGACCACCGCGAGATGCTCCGCCGATCCGATCGTTGGTCCGAACGGCACATGCGTCTCGGATTTCGCGAACCACGGACGCACCACACGCCCCGCCGCGACCGATGCGGCCACACCCGCGACGCGCACGGGAGCGAACGTCAAACTCCCCTGTCCGATCGCGTCGTTGCGCGGGTCGTCGGGGCGGCGACGAAGGAGGTGCTCGTAGGCGCGCCCTTCGGACGCGGAAATCAGTCCGGGGACGGCGTCGAACAGCCCGAACGTCTTGAAGAGATCGAGAAGTTCCGTCGTCGCGGCATCGCGGCTCGGCGAGAAACGGAGTGCGGCCTCGTAGCAGTAGTGATTGCACGACTTCTCGATGGCCCCCCATATGTCGAGCGGCCCGTGCATATGGCATCCGAAACTCGACCGTGGCCCGAGCCGACAATCCATGACTTCGTCGGCCTTCACGACCCCGCGCTCCAACGCATGCAGCAACGTGAGGACCTTGAAGACGGAACCGGGAGGCGTTTGACCCGCGGGGGCGACCGCCCGATGCAGCGCTCCGCTTTGAAGAATCTGTTCGCGAATCGCCCGAACCTCCGCCCGCGCGCCGCGATCCCCCCCGGCCGCGGCCCGCCGCGCGACCGCCAAACGTTCTTCGAGTTTCGCCGACGCCTGCAAGGCCTCGCGAAGGTCGCCGTCCTTCGGAGCGGGCGACGTCGACGCGGCCAGAATGCCTCCCGTCGCGACATCCACGACGGCGATCGCTCCGGGGCGCGTCAACATCTTCTCGACACGCGATTGGAGCGGTGCGGACAGCGCGAGCGTCACGTCCTCGCCGTGGACCACCGACTCGATCGTCTCGACGTCGACACGCCCCCGCGACGTCGTGCGTGCGATGCGCCCGGGGGTTCCGGCCAACGCTTCGTTCTCGAACAACTCGACGCCGCGTCCGACCGGAACGCCCGAATCGGTGACGTCGCCGAGCAACAACGAAAGCGACGGGCCCTTCGCGGCCCGCGTGTCGTCGCGGACGAACGCCGGATCGATGCGGAATCCCAAGTGATCGAGTCCTCCGGGACCTTCGATCAGGTCGGCCAAGGCGTAGTCGGGCGCCAATCCGATGCGATGCGTTCGGTCGTCGCGCAAATCGCGAACGATCTGCCGGCGCTTGCGTGCCCCCTGGTAGCGCTCGCGCGCCGACGTTTCGAAATCGGCGGCCCCGCGCACGGACGCGGCGAGCGCGCCGCGTACCGCTTCGGGGCGCGGGTCGACCAACCCCCAGATTTCCGCGACGGACTCGGGATCGACGGCGACGTCGGGTTCGATGTCCACCCAAGGACCGAGATCGGTCAGACTCGGAACGACCCCCGGAAGGGTTCCCGCCAACAGAGAGCGCGCGGCTTCGAACCCACGAGACGCCGCGTCGGCGTCGGCGAATACGGGGCGGGCGCGGGCGACGACTTCCGCGTAACGCACGCTGCCGAGCCCGTCGACCGAAGGATACCGTGCGCCGGCTTCCTGTTGACAGATGGCGTCGTTCAATCGCTCGTCGAGCGCGCGCGATACCACCGTCTGATACTGCACGTCGCAACGCGCCATGATGCGCTCGCGCAACCTCAATCCGTCGCGGAATCCCAACGACGACGCCAGTCGATGCACGGTCGCGTTTTCGGCGTTGAGGAGTTCGGTCACCGCGGCCGCCGACAGGTCGAGGACGTCGCCCACGGTCGACGTCGCCGCATTGGCGAGACGCGCGCGGATCGTACGCGCACTCATCGGGCGCGCACGCGGCACCAACGCGGCGCACGCGTCCACCACGCGTGCCCGACCGTCCTCCGGATTCAGGATCAGCGTCCCTTCGGGCGCGATCAAAGCTCGCATGCGCGGAACGAGAACGGCGGCGGAGACTTCCGGCGACTTCTTGAAGACGTCGACGGACAAGGCGACCAACGCACGCGCCGCGGCCGCGGGATCTTCGACGGCTTCGAGGAGATAGCGCTGCCGCGCGGCGGCACCGCCACCTTCCACGACGGGTTCGAGAAGTGTCCGCAGGTCGGCGACCGATTCGGCCGCGGAACGCTCGCGGAAGCGGGCCGGAACCACGCCGATCTCGAGTCCGTCGCGCGACACGCGCAACGGGCGGCCATCACGGTCGAGGATGGCGCCGCGAACCGCGGGCGTTTCCGAATACCGCGCGCCGATGCGACGCATCTCGGCGACGGCGCGTTCCGGGTCCGCATCGACGACTTGCAACTGAAACAGCCGCGCCACGAGGCCGACGAAGCCCACGAGAAGAAGCGTTGCGAGAATGCCGAGTCTTGCCGACGACACGAATCACCCTTTGCGGAGATCTTACGTCGCGGGCCTACGCGCCCGGCAGATTCCCCCCGCGGCGGCGTCCGGCGACGCTCGCGAAGAGCGCGCACACTCCGGCCGTCACGGACGCCTGCGCGAGCGTCGTCGCCAAAGTTCCGTCGAGAATCCGGACGACGCCCCCCGCCACCCA
>CAIWVZ010000449.1 GCA_903916245.1 uncultured Planctomycetota bacterium
GGCCGCGCCCTTGGCGTCGACCTTCACCTTCATTTCCTTCTTGCCGAAACGCTCGTGCGAGGCGACCACGGTCCACTCGCCGGGCGGCACGGACTTGAGGGTCGCCGCGCCGTCCATGCCCGACACCGTGTGGTAGTCGTGCTTGAACGTGCCGGCCACGGCCTTCATCCACGGGTGGACGTCGCAGCGGAACTCGAACTGCGATTCCGGGTTCGAGAGCTGCTTGTCGGTCATCTCGCCGACGCCGTTCATCGTTTGATTCCAAGTGCCGTTGGCCTTGGAGAAAATGTGGACGTTGTGCGACGTCGCATCCGAGTTCTTGACGACGAACTTTTGGCCCGCGCGCATCGTGATCACGTGCGGGACGTAGACGCAACCCTTCTGGTCGAGCACGACGGGCTCGGCCGGAACGGGCGTCTTGATGTTGATGTCCTTGATGTAGACGATGACGTTCGCGAGCGAGCCGCCTTCGCCGACGACCACCGAGTCCTCGAGGACCGGGGCCGTGTGGAGGCCGACGCACACGCCGTCCTTCGACATGTCGATGGCCTTCATCTTCGGCGGCGTACCCTTGACCTTGCAGGTCACCGTGATGGTGCCGGCGGTGGCGGGGTCGAGAGTCACTTCAGCCGACGACGCGGACGGAGCCGCTTGGGCGGCGGTCGACGCGTTGGACGCACCGGAGCGAGCCGGCGGCTTGCGGGTTTCGGTCTTGCCGCCGTCGCCACAGCCGACGACGACGGAGAGAAGGGTCACGAGAGCGACGCAGACGATCTTCTTCACGGGTTTCATCCTCAGGAGCGCGAGTCGACGCCCGGTGCGCCCGGGGGCTCGCGGAATCCTCGTCACGATGCCAACCCCCTTCACCGACTTCAACACCTCGCGGCCCCCAACTTCGCGCGTTTTTTGTGCGCCGACGCGAGCGAGTTGCGCGGAATGAGCGACTCGTCGCATCGTTCGCGGATGAGCGTTTTTTTACGGGCGTGGAAGCACGAAAAGCGTCGAGAGAGATTCCGTCGCGAAGGCTTGATGCGCGTGCCGTTCCTCTTAGCATTCACCACGCGTCGAAGAGGGCCGCGCGCGCTCTCTCGCGAGTTCGGCGACGCATGCGAGGCGTGAACTTTCCGCGACGGGTCACCGTCGTGTGCGACTCGACCGCACGCATGCACGAAGGACTCGACGCATTTCACCGCAGGATCGCAGCACGATCCACCTCGAAGGAACCGCAGACCTTCGAAGCCCGGAGTTGACGATGGCTGACGAGAAGAATCCGGATCCGAATCGGCCGGCGATGCCCAAGCCGCCGATGCCCGCGATGCCGACGCCGCCCGCGGCGACCGGCATGCCGAAACCCCCGACGCCCGCGGCCCCCGGGATGCCGCCGCCCCCGCCCGCTCCGGCGATGCCGGCGGCACCGGCCGGCGGTATGCCGAAGCCCCCCGCGGCACCCGCGGCTCCGGCCGCGCCTGCGGCTGCGGCTCCGGTGGCCCCCAAGCCGGCACCGGCCGCTCCCGCAGCACCCGCAAATCCCGTAAATCCCGCAGCCCTCAAGCCGCAGCCGCCCAAGTCGGGCGTCTCGGCGGAGCCCGTGAAGATCGAGGATCCGGCCGTCTTGGCCCGTCGCCGCGACTTCGTGTGGCACGGCGTGGCGGGCATGTTGACCCTCGGCGCGGTCGCCTTCGGCCGTTTCTTCTTCCCGCGCTCCCTCTTCGAGCCGCGGACGTCCTTCACCATCGGCTACCCGAGCGATTACGGCTTCGGCGTCGACACGAAGTTCCAGTCCACGCAGCGCATCTGGGTATGCCGCAACTCGCAGGGTCTTTTCGTGATCCTCGCGGTGTGCACCCACCTCGGCTGCACGCCCGACTGGCTCTCGACGGAAGGCCTCTTCAAGTGCCCGTGCCACGGGTCGGTGTACGACAGCGAAGGTAAGAACTTCGCGGGTCCCGCCCCGATGCCGATGCGCCGCTGCGACGTCCGCCTCGACGCATCCGGCCGCATCGTCGTCGACACGCTCAAGCTCTACGAGGTCGGCAAGTTCAACGACGGCGGCCCCGCGGGCGGCGCCTATCTCGCGGTCTGATCCGCGGGCAACCGAGACAACCCATGGCTGAAACACCCACCAAGCCGAAGTTCAAGCTGCCTTCGGTCGCGGAGCTCAAGGAAGGGCAGATCTGGAAGTCCATCTTCCGGCACAAGCTCGACGAGACGCCCCGCAACCGTTCGTTGGCGGTTCTTTCGAACGTCTTCCTCCACCTTCACCCGGCGAAGATCAACCGCGACGCCGTCCGCTACAACTACACCTGGGGCATGGGAGGCATCACCTTCTACCTGTTCCTCGTGTTGACGATCACGGGCGTCCTGTTGATGTTCTACTACCACCCGAGCAAGGGGCAGGCGTACCGGGACATCATGTACATCATGCACGACGTGCCGTTCGGGAACTTCACCCGCAACATGCACCGTTGGGCGGCCCACTCGATGATCATCACGACGTGGCTGCACATGTTCCGCGTGTTCCTCACGGGCAGCTACAAGCCGCCGCGCGAGTTCAACTGGAACATCGGCGTGCTGCTCCTCCTCTTCACCATGCTCCTGTCGTTCACCGGCTACCTCCTGCCGGACGACCAGCTCGGCTTCTGGGCCGTCACGGTCGGAACGAACATGGCGCGCGCGACGCCGGTCCTCGGCAGCGAAGGTCCGTTCGGTCCGCAGATGGGCATCACGGCGTTCAACGACGTGCGCTTCGCCCTTCTCGGCGGGTCGATCGTCGACGCCAACGCGCTCCTACGCGCGTACATCTGGCACTGCGTCGCGATCCCGATCATCGCTTCTGTGTTGATGATCGTCCACTTCTGGCGCATCCGTAAGGACGGCGCGATCTCGGGCCCCGCGCCCGTCATGATCGAGCAGGACCTCAGCGGACCCGTGGCGAAGAAGGCCTGAGAGGAGCACGGACACCATGGACTGGCATCAACTGATGATCATCACGACGGCACCGGACAACGTGCCGATCGTGATCATGCTCTTCCTCATGCCCTTCTACACGTGGTACGGCTTGAAGCAGTCGTTCGCGAACGACCGCCTCATCGAGAAGCTCGAAGCCGACCCCGAACTGGCGAAGACCCACCACCGTAAGACCCAGCCTTGGGTCAAGGGTTGGGACTCGACGGTTCACGTGTGGCCCTACCTCCTCAAGATCGAATTCCTCGCCGCGATCATCGTCACGTTGATCTTGGTGGTGTGGTCGATCTTCCTCGACGCGCCGCTCGAAGAGCCGGCGAATCCCAACCTCACGATGAATCCGTCGAAGGCCCCGTGGTACTTCCTCGGTCTGCAGGAAATGCTCGTGTACTTCGACCCGTGGATCGCGGGCGTCGTGCTGCCGGGCATCATCCTCGGCGGCCTCATGGCCATCCCCTACATCGACGTGAACCCGCGCGGCAACGGGTACTACACCTACAAGCAGCGCAAGTTCTCGATCTGGATGTTCTTCATCGGCTTCCTCGTCCTCTGGCTCGTGCTGATCGTCGTCGGCACGTTCATCCGCGGACCGGGCTGGATGTGGTTCTGGCCGGGCGAAACGTGGGATCACCACCGCATCGTCCACGAGCTCAACCGCAACCTGCACGAGTTCTTCGGCATCAAGGACTCGGAAGTTTTGAAGGCCGCCGGCTTCGGCGCCACCGTCGTGGGCGCCTACTTCGCCGTGGGCGGATTCGCCTGCGATCGCCTTTTCCGCAAGTTCGCTCCGGAAATGGTGAAGAAGCAAAACGTCGCCCAGTACGCCACCACCATCGCGCTCACCGTGATGATGTTTGGTCTCCCCATCAAGATGCTGCTCCGTCTCGGCTTCACCGTGAAATACGTCATGGTGACGCCGTGGTTCAACATCTGAGAGCAACGAAGAAGGCCCCACAGGAGTCGATGAATCATGGCTGAGAATCAGCCCCTCCCACCCGACCCGATCCGCACGAAGTCGCTTTCGCGACCCATCTTCGTGGCGACCGCTCTCCTCATGCTCGCGACGTTCGGCGCCTTGTACGACGAATTCGTCCACAAGCGTCCATACGAGGCGATGCAGCGCGAGTGGATCGAGAAGTTCTCGGCGCACCTCGACAAGGTGACTCCGATCGCCGAAGAGAAGGAAGCGCTCGTCCGCGGCTCCGACGCCTTCAAGGCGCTCGACAAAGCCGTGGCCGACGCCGAAGCCGCAGCGGCGGCGCGTCTCGCGGAACTCGACAAGCGCTCGGCGGACATCGTCGCGATGCTCGCCTCGATGGACTTCGGCTTCCGCGACCGCAAGGGCCGGATCGACGAGTTCATCAACAAGATCGAGAACGCGCACGACGAGGCCGACAAGAACACGTTGCGCGCCGAACTCGCGACCTTCCGCGAAAAGCCGATCACCGTGAAGCTCGAACTTCCGGCCGGCGTCGAGACGAAGGACTACACGACCACGACCTTGATCGACACCTACCTCGGCTTGAAGGCCGAGCAGGGTCGTATCTCGGGCGAGAAGGGCACCCTCCTCGGCCCGGTGTCGGCGGCTCGTCGCACGCGCGACGCCTACTTCGAGAAGAACATGGGCTCGACGCTTTCGGCGGCGAAGCTCGACGGTCTCCGCAACGAGATCGCGGGATTCACGACCGGCGTCAAGCAGATCTTCGTCAAGGAGATGGGTGAACTCGTCGATCGTTGCGAGTCCTGCCACTTGGGCATCCGCAAGCCGCTCGAGATCACCGCGGAAGACATCGGCAACCCGGCGTTCACGAGCCACCCGCGCCCCGAACTTCTCCAAGTCCACGACCCGGAGAAGTTCGGTTGCTCGCCGTGCCACAACGGCAACGGCATCGCGCTCGTGTCGACGCAAAAGGCCCACGGCCGCTACAAGCACTGGCTGTGGCCGCTCTACCACCGCGAGAACATGGAAGCGGGCTGCGTGCAGTGCCACACGAAGGACATCACCCTTCACGGTGCCGACACCTACAACAAGGGACGCGAGCTCTACAACTGGCGCGGCTGCTGGGGCTGCCACCGCTACGAGGGCTACGACGCCGAGTCGGAAGAATTCGCTCTCGTGCGTAAGGACCTCATGGACATCCGCGTGAAGAAGGAGAAGGTCGACGAGAAGTTGAACCTGCTCCCGACGCGTCGCGCCGCTCTCGCCGACATGGACGAGGACAAGGCGTCGGCCGAAGGCACGCGCATCAATCAGGAAGAGAAAGATCTCACGCAGCAGATGTCGGGCCTCGAGACCGCGCGCATCGTCAAGGAGCAGCGTTCGAAGGACCTCCTCTCCGAGATCAAGAAGGTCGGACCTTCCCTCAAGGAAGTGAAGATGAAGCTGAAGCCCGAGTGGCTTCCCGTGTGGATCAAGGCGCCGACCGCCTTCCGCCCGGACACCAAGATGCCGCAGTACGAAACGCTCGACGACGCGCAGGTGAAGGCCATCTCGGCCTACGTCTGGGCGAAGGGCGTGACCGGCCCCGCGAAGCAGTACAAGCAGGGCGATGCGGCGCGCGGCAAGCAGCTCCTCACCGACCGCGGCTGCTACGCGTGCCACGGCATGGGTGAAGGCGACAAGCGCGAAGGCGGCGACTGGGCGGCGAATCTCTCCCGCGTCGGCGAGAAGACCAACTACGACTACCTCGTGCGTTGGCTGCTCAACCCGAAGGAGCGCACGCTCCCCTACTCGATCGACGCCAAGCGCGATCTCACGCCGGAAGACTTCGAGAAGAAGGGTTTGCCCTTCGAGTTCGACGACGACACGCCGTGCCCCATCACGGGCGGACCGATGCTCGCGCACCAGATGACCAAGATGCCGAACCTCCGGCTCTCGATCGACGATGCGCAGGACATGGCCACGTACCTGATGACCAAGAAGAACGCGGACGCCACGTACGCCTCGGTCGAATGGATGACCAACGCTTCGCCCGACCTCATCAAGCAGGGTGAAGAGTTGATCAAGACCTACGGATGCGCGGGCTGCCACGAAATCGGCGGTCTCGAGAACGAAGGACGCATCGGCGCGGAACTGACCTACGAAGGTTCGAAGCCGATGGAACGTCTCGACTTCGGCCACCTCACGCACACCGCGAAGATGGAGAAGTGGTACAACCACAAGGGTTACTTCGAGCACAAGCTCGAGAACCCGCAGGTGTTCAACTTCGGCAAGGAACTCACGAGCCCGTTGCAGGGCCAGAAGATGCCGAACTTCCACCTCTCCACGCCGGCGAAGCCCCGCAAGGGTGAAAAGGTCGACGACGTCACCGCGTTGACGACCTTCCTCCTCGGCTCGGTCGAATCGTTGGTCCCGAAGGCCTACCGCGACATCTCCGAAGGCGATCGCGCGGCGATCCGCGAGGGCTGGTGGCTCGTTCAGAAGTACAACTGCAACGGCTGTCACCAGTTCCTGCCCGAAAGCGATCCCTCGAAGCTGCCGATCCTTTGGCAGCAGAAGTGGTTCTCGCCGGAAGGCGAAAACATGGAGACGTGGACGTCGGCGACCGGCGAGGTTCACAAGCCGGGTGCCGTGATGCGTCCGCCGACGCTCGTCGGCCAAGGCGCTCGCGTCGACCCGCAATGGCTCGCGGAGTTCCTCCGCAATCCCGCCCTCTCGTCGACCAAGTTGCACAGGAACGGTGTGCGCGGCTACCTCAACGTCCGCATGCCGACCTACAACCTCTCGGAAGGCGAGATCGCGAAGTTCGTCCGCTTCTTCCAGGCCCTCGCGAAGCAGCCCACGCCTTACGTGCGGCCGGAGCAGGTGCCGTTGACGGAAGAAGAAACCGAAGCCGCTTGGGCGGTGTTCGCGGCCAACGATTGCGCCAAGTGCCACGCACAGGGTGAAGTCCTCACGCCGCAGATCAACGCTCCGAGTTTCACGTTGTCGCCGTCGCGCCTGCGACCGAACTGGATGCATCGTTGGATCGTCGATCCGACGAGCCTCATCCCGGAAACGGCGATGCCGAAGGGTCTGTTCGTCCGCGAAGCCGGAACGGGGCGGTGGATCACCGCGAAGAACCCGGCGGAATGGCCGACGATTCTGAAGCAGTACAAGGGCGACCACGCGGACCTCATCGTCCGCCTCCTCGCCCAGTACAACACGATTCCGCAGCCCGTCGTCAAGAAGTAAACCTTCTCGGACGATCGGCCCCCGGCGAGCCCCATCGGAAACGGTGGGGCTCGCCGCTTTTTCGGGCATGCCCGAAACTCCACGGCGGGTTCGTTGCGCCGAATCCGAGAGTCGCGCGGACGTTCTTGCTACCTTTTTTCGGCGACGCGACGCTCCATGGAATCCATCGAAATCACTTCCGGCGCCAACGCCGGAGACGCGCAGGCTCCTCGCGGGGAACGTTCGTTCTTCCCCATCATCGTTCTCGTTCTCGTTCTCGGTGCCATTGGTTGGATGTGTACGGACTCGTTCCGTGCGCGTCTCGACGACACCGACCTCGCGGCGGCTCTTCGTGCCGACGCGACGACGACGAAGGCCCAACACGCGGCCGAAGAACTGTCGAAGCGCATCGTCGAAGAGATCGACAAAGGGGGCGCACCTCGAGGGGCCCGA
>CAIWVZ010000450.1 GCA_903916245.1 uncultured Planctomycetota bacterium
ACTCCGAACATGAGCAGCATGACGCCGATCTCGGCGAGTTGTCGCGACAGCCCGACGTCGCCGACGAACCCCGGAGTCGCGGGGCCGATCGCCACCCCCGCGAGCAGGTAGCCGACGAGCGGCGGCATCCCGACCCGCCTGACCAAAAGGCCCAAGACCAACGCCAATCCGAACGCGGCGGCGATCGTCGCGATCAATCCGACGTCATGCATGTCGGACCTCCGTCGCACTCGGAACGATTCGTGTCATAAACGTGAATTTCCCGACGCATCTTATTGCGGGCGTCGGATGACGTGGAGAGCGTAGCAAAGGGTGCGGCTCGGATTGTCGATGCCTTCCTGCGAAATCACCATGAGACACGTTCTCTCGTTTTTTTTCTTCGTGATGTCCCTTCTGTCGGCTCCCCTATTGATCCTCGCGACGTTCGTTTGGTTGATCGGCGTCGTTTGGCTCGCCTACCTCGGAGAGTGGGGGCTCATCGGGCAGTCGATCGTTTGGTGGCTCGTCTCTTCCGTTTCCCTCGCGATCATCTTGATCCCCGCCATGGGGTTTCTATGGGTCGGGTTCAAAGCAAAAGACGCCGTGCCCTTCATCGGGGGGTTGTGCCTGTTGCTCGCTTTCGTCGCCCTCGTCGCAGCGACGGCATTCTGGAACCAAGTGCTGATCGAGTGGTTCCGCGCGCGCTCCGACGAACACTCGCTCGCACCCGCCATGCTGGTCGCATACGGAAACTTCATGGCGCCGCTCAAGAAGTTTCTCGAAGAGCATCGACGGAGGAACCCGGAGCCGGACATGGCGCCTTTTCAGTTTCTCGCGGGGATGGCCATGGGTTGCATCGGGTCCATCGTCGTGGTGTGCGGTTCACGAACGACACCCCCCAACTACGGACCTGTGTTCCTGGGTTGGGCGGTCGCAGGCGCCGCGGCCGCGATCGGCGAGAGGTTCCAAAAGAAAGCCCTCGGCCCGTGAGGGCCGAGGGCTTTCAAAGTGGAGGCGGCGGGAATCGAACCCGCGTCCCGAGAGCCGCCTGACGATGCTTCTACGCGCGTAGTCCGTCTTTGGTACTCGGCACGCCTCCGAAGGACAGGCGATGTGCCGAGGTGCCGTTTCGGTTCTCGTCCCTTACGTCAACGACGGGAGTCGGGGACCAGCCTGCAGTTTGCATCGGGTCCGGCCGTGCGGGCGCAGCCGGTCGATGTCGGGCCTATATCAGGCCGCGAGGGCGTAGTTGCTGTTCGCGACTACAAGTTGCACCGTGTTTAACGAGGCCTCGGTGCGACCTCGGCGCGCCACATCGCCCGGAAAGCACCGGTCAAGTCCAGTCGCCCCCTGAGCACGAAACCACCACACGGGTGGCCTGTCCATCTTACGAAGATCCCCCGCCGACCGTTGGACGATTTTCCGAAAACGAACCTCCGGCGGGAAAGTCTTGGAATTCAGCGACGTCGGCCCATCGCCCGGGCGATGTCGCGCTGATCTTCGCGCTTGCGGATGGCGTCACGCTTGTCGTGCGCCTGCTTGCCCATCGCCACCGCGATCTCGACCTTCACCAGCCCGCGCGCGTTGAACATCAACCGCAGGGGCACCAACGTCTTGCCCTTGTTGTCCACTCGCGTCATGAGTTTCGCGAGTTCCTTCTTTTTGACGAGAAGTTTCCGAGCGCGCCGTACTTCGTGATTCATGTACGACGACCCCTGGTATTCGGGGATGTGAAGGTTCAGCAACCACAACTCCCCGTCCTCGAGTCGGGCGTACGCCTCCTCGAACGAAACTTGCGAATTGCGAAGCGCCTTCACTTCGGATCCGAGCAGAGAGACCCCGCACACGAGGGTTTCCTCGAGATGGAAATCGTGGCTCGCCCGACGATTTCGGGCGATCACGCGTGCGTTTTCGGGGTTTTCCTTGCCGCCGATGGACATGAGAATCGGGACTCCGACGGAACTTTACGAAGGAAACGGCCCCCGGTTGAATCGTCCCCGCCGAAATTCCATAATACCGGCCCTTGCCTTGATGGCGGAATTGGCAGACG
>CAIWVZ010000451.1 GCA_903916245.1 uncultured Planctomycetota bacterium
ACGCAGCTCCGGCGGAATCACCGGAACGACGTCGAGGATCATCCATTCCGGACGGTTGCCCGACGACTCGAGATCGTTGACCGTCTTGAGGCGCTTGATGAGGTCCTTCTGCTTTTGCTTGGAACGCGTTTCCGACAGTTCCTCGCGCAGTTCGCCTTCGATGCGCTTCAGATCCATGCTCGACAACAGGCGATGCACCGCTTCGGCGCCCATGCCCGCTTCGAACGAAAGGCCACGCTCGCGGAGACCGCGATACTGATCCTCGGTCAGGATCTGACGTTGCTCGAGCTTCGTTTGGTCCGCGTTGCCCGGATCGATGACGACGTAGTCTTGGAAGTAGATGACCTTTTCGAGGTCCGACGCCTTCATGCCGAGAAGAGCGCCGAGGCGCGACGGCATCGCCTTGAAGAACCAGATGTGGGCGACCTTCGCCGCGAGCGTGATGTGGCCCATGCGCGTGCGACGCTCGCGCGAGTGGGTGATCTTCACGCCGCAACGGTCGCACACGATGCCCTTGTGCTTGATGCCCTTGTACTTGCCGCAGAAGCACTCGTAGTCGTTCTTCGGGCCGAAGATGCGCTCGCAGAACAGACCGTCTTTTTCGGGGCGGTAGGTGCGATAGTTGATGGTTTCCGGCTTGCGGACTTCGCCGTAGGACCAATTGCGGATGTCGGTCGGCGAGGCCAGGCGGATCGACACCGCGGTGATGTCGTTCACGCGCTCGTAGCGTGCGTCGGGATCGATGTTCGTCATGATCGTGGGTTCCCTCAGCCGAGCAGGGCCGCGGAAGCGGCGTCCTGGCGGATCAACTCGATATTCAGGCACAAGCCCTTGATTTCGTTGCAAAGAACGTCGAAGGAGACCGGCGTACCGGCTTCGAGCGTGTTCTCGCCCTTGACCATGGACTCGTAGATCTTCGTGCGACCGTCGACGTCGTCGGACTTGACGGTGAGCAGTTCCTGCAGCACGTACGCCGCGCCGTAGGCTTCGAGCGCCCAGACTTCCATTTCGCCGAAACGCTGACCGCCGTAGCGGGCCTTGCCGCCGAGAGGCTGCTGCGTGATGAGCGAGTAGGGTCCGGTCGCGCGGGCGTGGATCTTCTCGTCGACGAGATGGTGGAGCTTCAGGATGTACATGAAGCCGACGGTGATCTTCTGCTCGTACGGCTCGCCGGTGCGGCCGTCGAACAGCGTGACCTTGCCCTCTTCGGGCAGTCCGGCTTCACGCAACGCGACGTTGATGTCGGCTTCCTTGGCACCTTCGAACACCGGCGTCACCGCCTGCGTCCCGAGGGTGCGCATCGCCCACCCGAGGTGGACTTCGAGGATCTGACCGACGTTCATACGCGACGGAACGCCGAGCGGGTTCAGCAACATCTGAACGGGCGTGCCGTCCGCGAGATGCGGCATGTCTTCGATAGGAAGAATGCGCGCGATCACACCCTTGTTGCCGTGGCGACCGGCGATCTTGTCGCCGACCGAGAGGCGGCGCTTCGTCGCGAGGTACACCTTCACCATTTCCTGCACGCCCGTCGGGAGATCGTCGCCGCGCGAGAGGCGGTTGATCCGCTTCTGCTTCTCGGCGTCGAAGTCTTCGATACGGGTGACGTACTTCTTCTGGATCTCGAGGGCGCGCTTGCGCTCGGCGGCATCCTTGATGGCGTCGAGGGCCTGTTTGACCGCGTCCTGAGCCATACGAAGCGACGGAACGTCCGGGTTCGCGGGAATTTCGATCGGCTTCTTCGTGCCCTTGTGCGTGAGATCTTCGCCGCGGAGTTCCTTGATGCTCGCGAGAAGTTGCGTGAGCTGCTCCGACCACAGCGTGAGGTGCTGCTTGCCGAGGCGCACGATTTCCATCGACGCCTTCTGACGCTCCTCTTCGTTGTGGTTGACCTTGCGCGAGAGGCGCTCCGTCGAGATGACGACGCCTTCCGTGCCGGACCCGAGCTCGAGCGAGTCGTTCTTCACGTCTTCGCCCGCGCGACCGAAGATCGCGTGGAGGAGTTTCTCTTCCGGCGACAGTTCGTTCTTCGACTTCGGCGCGATCTTGCCGACGAGGATGTCGCCGGGGCCGACGCGCGTACCGACGCGCACCACGCCGTCTTCCGCGAGATTCTTGAGAATCCGCTCGGAAACGTTCGGGATGTCGCGGGTGAACTCTTCCTTGCCGACCTTCGGCTCCTTGATCGTCGCTTCGTAGTCCTCGATGTGGATCGAGGTGAAGACGTCGTTGCGGATCAGTTCTTCGGACACCAGAACGGCGTCTTCGAAGTTGTATCCGTCCCACGTCATGAAGGCGACGAAGATGTTCTTGCCGAGAGAGAGCTCGCCTTGGTGCGTGGCCGCACCGTCGGCGATCACCTGACCGCGGGCGACCTTGTCGCCTTCCTTCACGATCGGGCGCTGGTTTTGGCAGGTACGTTCGTTCAAACCGGTGAACTTGCGCAGCTGATACACGTCGTCGCCGACGGCGATTTCGGTCGCCGAGACCGACTTCACGACGCCCGCGTTGCGAGCGGTCACGACGAGGCCGGAATTCGACGCGACGAAACGCTCCATTCCGGTCGCGACGACCGGCGGTTCGGAGCGGATCAGCGGCACCGCCTGCCGTTGCATGTTCGAACCCATCAACGCGCGGTTGGCGTCGTCGTGCTCGAGGAACGGGATGAGCGACGCCGACACGCCGACGATCTGCATCGGCGACACGTCGAGGAGAGACACGTCGTCGCGCGGAACGAGCTTGAAGTCGCCGTAGCGACGCGCCATCACGCGCTCGGTGTCGAGGCGGCCGGACTTGTCGCGCGGCGTATCGGCCGGCGCGATGATTTCACGAGTTTCCTCGTCGGCGCGCAGCCACTTGACCTCGTCGGTCACCTTGCCCTTGCGGACGATGCGGTACGGCGTGGTCAAGAAGCCGTAACGGTCGACGCCGGCGTAGATCCCGAGGCTGGCGATGAGGCCGATGTTCGCGCCTTCCGGCGTTTCGATCGGGCAGATGCGACCGTAGTGCGAGATATGGACGTCGCGCACTTCGAACGAGGCGCGCTTGCGGTTGAGACCGGACGGTCCGAGGGCCGACAGACGGCGTTCGTGCGTCAACTGCGAGAGCGGGTTCGTCTGGTCGACGACCTGCGACAGTTCGCCGCGACCGAAGAAGTAGTCGATCGACGACGAAATGGTTTTCGCGTTGATGATTTGGCGGGGCGAAAGCCCCTCCTTCTCCATGTTGAGCTTCTCCTGCGCGGTCTTGCGCAACTTGAGGAAGCCCTTGCGGATTTCTTCCGCGGCGAGTTCCGCGATGGTGCGGACGCGACGGTTTCCGAGGTGGTCGATATCGTCCACTTCGAAGCCCGGCTCGTTCGAGCGCAACGCGAGGATGTACTTGATCACGTTGACGAAGTCGTCCGACGTGAGCGTCATCTCGTCGTCGGCCACCGACTTGCCGAAGCGCGATTTGCCGGGAGTGCCCGCGACCGGGTCGACGAACTTGCGGTTCAGGCGGAAACGACCGACCTTGCCGAGGCGGTAGCGCGACTTGTCGCGGAACTTCTCGTCGAAGAGTTGGCGCGCCTTCTCGAGGGACGGCGGGTTGCCCGGACGGAACTTCTGGTAGATCCGGATGAGGGCGTCGTCGTACGTCTTCGCGGTGTCTTCGCGGAGCGTGTTGAAGAGGAGGAGATCCTTCGGCTGTCCCTCGATGATCTCGATTTCCTTGAGGCCCGACGCCGCGAGGAGCGTGAGGTATTCGTCGGTGAGCTGGTCACCGGCGTTGATGATGGTCTCGTCCGCGTCGATGTCGCGAATCGGAGTCGCGACGTAGGCGTTGCGGATGCGCTCGAAGGCGGCCTTGCCGGTGAGCTTGACCTTCTCGGTCTTGTAGAAGAGCTTGATGATGTCCGTGTCGCTCGACCGCTCGGGGTCGAACGCGCGGATGATGGTCGTCGCGAGGAACTTGCCCGACTGGTCGATCTTGACCTGAAGCAGATCCTTCTTGGTGACGTTGACTTCGATCCAGGAGCCGCGCTCCGGGATGATCCACGCCTGATGGAGTTTCTTCTCGCCCGGCTGCACTTCGACCCGACAGACAAGCTGCAAATCGGCCCGCCGGAGCCTCCGAACGAAGCGCTTGACTGATTGATAGGAACCGCCGAAGGCCTGCTCCCCATGCAGGTTCTGATAGATCCGCTGCGCCGTCAG
>CAIWVZ010000452.1 GCA_903916245.1 uncultured Planctomycetota bacterium
GCCATCACCTCGGAGGCCGTGGTGATGTCGAAACGATCTTCACGCGGCACGCCGTTGGCCTTGCCGCCGAGCCCGATCACGATGCGACGGATCGCGCGGTCGTTCACGTCCACGACACGCGGCCAACGAATGGTCGACGGATCGATCCCGAGGGCGTTGCCGTGGTGGAGATGGTTGTCGAGGAACGCCGACGCCAAGTTGTGCGCCGCACTCACGGCGTGGATGTCGCCGGTGAAATGCATGTTGATCGCGTCCATCGGGAACAGGAGGCTCTTGCCGCCGCCCGTCCCGCCGCCTTTCACGCCGAACACCGGACCGAGCGACGGTTGGCGCAGGGCGACGGCCACGTTCGCTCCGACACGCGCCATACCTTGCCCGAGACCGATCGTCGTGGTCGTCTTACCCTCGCCGAACGGCGTCGGCGTGACGGCGGTCACCAAGACGAGCTTGCCGTCGGGGCGCTGGGCGAGCCGCTTCAGGATGTCGAGCGACACCTTGCCCGCGTGTTTGCCGAACGGCGTCCATTCCGCGGGAAGGATGCCGAGGGCGTCGACGATGGAGGCGATGGGTTTCGTACCGGGAGACGCGACGTCGGTCATGGCGTGTTTTTCCGAATCGAGGGCCGGACGGTAGCATCGGCGGCATGCCGCTTACAGCGTGGCACTCCCCCCTCTTCGCGACGCTCCTCGCGACGACCCTCCTCGCGCAGGAGCCGATCGTTCCCGACGTGATCGTCGACCGCGACGACGTCCGCATCACGACGTCGTGCCGCCTCGTCGTCCCGGAAGGACGCGTCATCGACGATGCGAACGACGACGGCGTCGTCCACGTCGAGGCCGACGACGTCGTGGTGACGATGGCGGCGGGTTCGGTACTTCGAGGTGCGCCCGCGGATCGTGCGCCGGACACCGTTTCAGGAAGCGGAGTCGTGGTGAAGGGACGGGCGCGGGTCACGCTGCGTCATCTTCGCATTCGTGGTTTCAAACGCGGCGTGGTCCTCGACGGGTGCGACGACGCCGTCCTCGACGGACTCGATGTGGCGGACGGTTTTCGTCAACGGCTCGCATCGACTCCGGACACCTGCCGCGACGACGTGGACTGGTTGTCCCCGCATGCGAACGACCGAGGAGAATGGGCGGAACGATGGGGCGCCGCCGTCGTCGTCACGCGCTCGCGGCGACCGACGTTGTCGGATTTCGTCATCCGTCGGGTGCAGAACGGGGTGATTCTCGCCTCCGTCACCGACGGGCGCGTCTACGACGGCGACGCCTCGTGGCTCTCGGGATGGGGGCTCGCGATGTGGCGCTGCAGCCGTGTCACGGTCTCGCGCAACGCCTTCGACGGCTGCATCCGCGGTTATTCGCACGGCGTCTACAACCGGGGACAGGATTCGGCGGGCATCCTTTTCTTCGAGTCGAACACGCACAACGTGATCGCCGAGAATTCGGTGACCAAAGGCGGCGACGGCATCTTCGGATTCGCCGGTCGCGAGGCCCTCGACGGTACGACGACGTCCGCGAAGCGCCGCGGTTGCAACGACAACCTCTTTCTGCGCAACGATCTGTCCGACGCGGCCGCCCATGGACTCGAACTGACGTTCTCGTTCGGCAACGTCATCGCGGGCAACCGCTTCGACAGAAACGCGATCTGCGGGGTTTGGGCCGGATACTCGCAGGACACATGGATTTTCGGCAACACGTTCCTCTGGAACGGCGACGCGGGGTACGGGCTCGAGCGCGGCGGCGTCAACATCGACTCGGGGGCCCGCAACGTCGTCGTCGACAACACGTTCACGGGCGACCGCTGCGGTATCCACGTGTGGAGTGCCGTCGGCGACGAATTCCGGCGCACACCTTGGGGTGCCGCCAATCTCACCACGCCGCTCGACCGCACGTGGATCCTCGCCAACCGCTTCGCGTTCTGCTCCGTGCCGATGCACTTCCGATCGGGTGCCCGCGTCGAAGTTCACCGCGCGGCGCTGCCCACCATGCAGTGCGGCGCGTCGAAGTCCGAAGGCGACGTCGTGGAATTTCCGTTCGATCCGGCGGGACACCCGAAGCCTCCCATGACCTCCGAACCGCCCTTGTACGGGGTCCGTCGCCCGGTCGGAAAGTTGGCGAAATGGAGAGGCCGCCATCACATCACGATGACGGAATGGGGGCCCCACGATCCGACTTCGGGCCCACCACCGCCTCCGCCCCCGCGTCGCGACATCCCCGTCGCATGGGAGATCCGCGCCTTCCCGTGGACCACGCACCCGGTGGATGATCCGGACGCTTGGCGTCGCGAGGCGGCCGCCCACGGCGGCGTCCCCTGGAAACTTGACCGCCTTTTCCTTCGCTACGGATCCGGAGGTCCGTCGGAACTCGCCGATGCGCCGGATGCGTGGAAGGCGGCGTCGATCGGTATCGATCGTTTCGGCACCCTCGCGCGCGGCTCGGTCAGGCTCCCCGCGGGGCGATGGCGGGTCAAGGCCACGTTCGACGACGGCTTACGCCTCCGACGGGACGGTACGACGCTGATCGAGACGTGGAGGCACCATCCACCCGCGACGGAAACGGCGATCTTCACCACCGACCGTGAAGCGGTTCACGTCTTCGAGGTCGAGCATTTCGAACTCGACGGGTGGTCGGTGCTCGACGTGACGATCGAACCCGCGCCCTGAACTCAGCTGCCGAGCAGGCCTTCGCGGATCGCGAGACGGGCCAACTCCGCCGGCGAACGGCAATCGAGTTTTCGCTGTACGTTCTCGCGGTGCTTCTTCACGGTCCCGATGGAAATCTTGCAGTCCCGCGCGACTTCCTTGTTCGTCTTCCCCATCGCGAGAAGCACGAACACCTCGCGCTCGCGCGGCGTCAGGGTCAATACCGATCCCTTGCCGTCTTCGGTCCGGTCTCCTCCGCGAGCCCGCGCCACGAGACCGGCCGCGACCTTCGGAGAAATGTAGGGTTTGCCCGCGAGGACGGCGGCGATGGCGATCGAGAGTTCCGCCGGGTCGGAGTCCTTCGAGAGATAGCCATCCGCGCCGAGTTCGATCGCCTGCTGCACGAACGAATCGCCTTCGTGGTTCGTCAACATCAGGATGCGACAGTCGGGATGGGCGGCACGCACCTTCGGAATGACGTCGAAACCCGACAATCCGGGCATGGCGATGTCGAGCAGAAGGATCTGCGGTCGAAGCCGGGGGATTTCTTCGAGCGCTTGGCGCGGGTCCCCCTTCTCGCCGACGACCTTCAGGACCCCGGTGCGGTCGATCCAGCCGCGGAACGCGGCACGGATCATGGCCTGATCGTCGAGCAGGTAGACGGTGGTCGGAGGTTGGTTCATCGGAGGGACGTCCTCGGAAGCAGCATGCGCATCATCGCACCCTTGGGTTCGACGCGGTGAACGGTGAGGGAACCGCCGTGCTCGTCGACGATTTTCTTGCACCACGCGAGTCCCAAGCCGGTTCCGGTCGCTTTGGTGGTGACGAACGGAAGAAACACTTTCGAAAGCACCGAATCCGCGAACCCGGGACCGTCGTCCTCCACCTCGAAGCGGACGCGATCGGGTCCGTCGTCCATGCAACGGGCCCGGATACGGACACGGGCACCGTCGGCCGCTTCGACGGCGTTCATGACGAGATTGGAGGCGACGTCGACCATCAAATCGACGTCGATTTCGATCGGTTCCTTCGCCCGGCACTCCTGGCGGAAGACGACGTTCGGCCACTGTTTCAGTCGGGGCGCGAGGGCGGTGGCGACTTTTGCGGCCAGGTCCTTCGGCGCGATTCTCTCGATCTTGAGGTCGAGCGGACGCGTGAACGACAACGTTCGTCGAATCATCGCCTCGACCTTGCGGAGACGCGCCGCGAGATCGTCGACGACTTCCCGATCTTCGGACCCGAGTTTGTCCGCCACCGCGCGCAACGCGACGTTCAACGCCGTAATCGGATTCTTGATCTCGTGAGCGAGGATCGCCGACGATTCGCCGATCGTCGCGAGCGCCTTCAGCATCGCGCGTTCGCGCGCGGAAGCGCGTTCGGCGTCTTCGGCGGCCCGCTTCCTTTCGGTGATGTCGCGAAAGCTGCCCGTGAACAACGGATCGGGTCTTCCCGGAACGTCGATACGCGACACCGACATCTCGCAAACGATGACGACCCCGTCCTTGCGGACGATGGGGAACTCGCGGGTCTTGCCGAGCAGCGCCGACTTACCGGTCTTGCGATACGCGGCGAGGTAGCCGTCGTGCTCCGAACGATAGGGTTCGGGCATCAGAATCTTGATGTTCCGGCCGACGAGTTCGTGCGGCTCCCAACCGAAGACGCGTGCGGAGGAACCGCTCGCGCGCTCGACGGTTCCGACCCCGTCGATGATCAGCAGCGGATCGAGGACGCCGGCCAAGATGGCGTCCTGCACGCTGAGACCCGCACGCACCGCGCGTGCGGCCCGCGCCGCCGGCGAGGCGGGAACGGGCAAGGCAGCCGCCGCACGTGGGCGCTTCTTCGGTCGGACCTTCGAGGGCTTCTTCGACGGGCGCACGCGCCGCGACGGCTTCGAGGCCTTCTTGACGCGCTTCGCGCCCCGTCGGACGGTCTTCATGCCGTCATCGTATCAGCCGCCCGAGGGCGTCGCTGAGTCCGAGACTCAACGGGGTCAGTCCAGCCAGTCCTTCGCCTTCAACCGCTGAGGAACGTACTGTTCGGTCACGTAGGAGATGTCCTTCGTGATCAACGATTCGACTTCCATCTTGAAGCCGTTCTTCAAGAGGAGGTCGATCTCCTTCTGCCAACCCTTGTGCCCCTCGAACCACGGGTACGCGGCGATCTCCTTCGCACGCTTGATGTCGTTTTCCGTGAGATCGATCTTCACGGCGTCGCCGAGATCGCACTCCTTGTAATCCTTCGCACGGATGCCCAAGAACTTGGCGTCGGGAATCGCGAGGCGCGTCGATTCGAAGGCCAGCGAGATCGACCCCTGCTTGATGACGCTGTAGATGTAGTGCCCCCACGGATCGGCGTCGAGGACGCAGATGATGGGAAGACCGAGTTCCTTGTTCAGCCGTTGAAGCAGGCGCCGGCATCCGCGCGGAGGCTGCCCCGCCCCGTGGGTCAGGATGCAGTTGTGCTTCTCCCAGAAGCGGTCTTCGTTGAACCGGTTCCACACCGTGCCCTTTTCGACGTGCAGGACGAACTTCGCCTCGCATTTGCCGAACTGAATCACGTCGGGCTCGACGATGGAGGGAAGCGCGTACCCGCCCGACCCCATGCGGCGGCAGTCGATCTGATCTCCCTTGTCGATCAACGTGATGTTGCCGACCATCGCGCCGCGGTTTTCGGCGAAGACATGCAGTTCTTCGCGAAGGGCTCCGAGCGACACTTCGAGATCTTCGAGGATCGGATCGGACTCGTCCTGCGTGTCGAACGTGTTCTCCTTCGTTCCGGCGACCGTGTGCTTCGCCTTGTAGAAGACACCACGAAGGCTGGACGTCTTCTCCGCTTCGATCAATTCCTTGATCGTGGACGCGTGCAGCATCGTCTGCATGAACTGCTTCGCGGTCTTGAGATCGAACAGCGGACGTTCGCTCGTGGCGTCGCCCATCTCGAGGATCCCGCGCTTCTTGTTCCAGTTCGTGTTGGAACGCGTGCGTGTCGGGATCTCGAGGACGGGATCGCGTCCGGCGAGGATCTTGCGCGCGATCTGTTCGGCGAGCGCGTGGATTTTCTTCTGCGTCGCCTGATCGCGTTCGCGGCTGCGTTTGGTCGTGTTCGTGTTGATGGCCATCGGAATCGCCTTGTGCGTTCGGGGTGAAAAACGGTCAATCGACGAAGAGTCCGCCCGTATCGTCGGAACGGCCGCGCGCTCCGCGCTTCGGCGGCACCTTCGCGGCCTTGCCCGCCGCGGGCGGCGATGCGGGCTCGCTCGGAGCCGACGGGTCGGCATCCGCGTCGGCGGCCGCCGCAGCCGCTTCAGCGGGCGCACCACGCGCCATCGCTTCGGCGACGACGATCACGCCCTCTTCGTCGAGCGGTTCGTCCTTCACGACCTTTCCGTCTTCATCGAGGATCTGATCGGCGACGGCGGTCTTCGACTTCGCCTGCTTGAGCAACGCGTCGAAGATGCGCTTCGCGTCTTCGCCGGTGATCGCGTTCAGCGCCTTCGAAATTTCGCCGATGTAGCGTTCGAAGACGTCGCGTCGCTCGCCTTCGCGCTTCATGCGTTGACGCTTCTTCAGATACGTGCCGAGTTTTCGGCCGCATTCCATGAGCGCCAACTTCATCTCCTTGCGGATCTCGTCGTAGTCGGCGATCGCCTCCTTGGACTCGCTCGTGAACGGGACCCAAACCGACGCCATGTGGATCATGATCACGAGCGGTCCGACGGGAAGACCGCCGCGCGGCTGAGCGAGTCCGTAGTTCTTCCACGACGTCTCGACCACCGCCTTGAACGAACTGCAGGCTCCTTGTTGGAAGAGCAACGGGACGCGATTCGCGAAGCGGATCACGCGCGCCGATTCGTCCGCGGCGAGATCGCCCCCGAAGGCGATCGCGGCTTCGATCGTGAACGGCCGTCCGCGGTAGACGTCCGCTTCGCGGCTCGACGCCGCGTAGAATTCCGCACGAACCCCCTTCAACATGCCCGCGAGCAACTGTCGAACGCCGATCGGCGCCAAACAATCCGTGGGCGGCGGAGCGAGCTTCGCGGTTTCGAACTCCTTGAAGAGTTTCTCGACGGTCGGCGGTTCGACGGAGGACGCCCACGTCCGCGACGTGACCCCGACCTTGTCGCAAAATGCCGCGGCGGTTTGCGGACTGACGCGGCAGAATCGTTCCTGAAGGAAGTTGTAGAGCGACCCCTTCTCGGTGTCGGCGTACTCCCGGACCATTTGCAACAAGGTGCCGAGTTCGACCCCCTTCGGGTGCGGCTGAATCTCCTTCGTTTCCGGCGGCAGTTCGTCGACGGCGCGC
>CAIWVZ010000453.1 GCA_903916245.1 uncultured Planctomycetota bacterium
GAGCGCGGTTCCGCCCGTCGGCGTGTGGGTTCACGTCGCCGTCGTGAACGATCCGTCCACGTCGCCGCCGACATTGCGGTCGTATCTGAACGGCATCCCTTGGTCGTCCATCGCGAATACTCCGTCGACCGCCTCGGCGGTGACGGGCCCGCTCTACGTCGGGTCGCACGGAGCGGCGACCACCGGACTCAACGGCCTCATGGACGATTTCCGTTGGTGGACGACGGCGCGCACGGCGGCGGACATCTTGGCCAACTACAACGACGAAATGTCGGCCGACAACGCGTTCACCGCGACGTCGACCGGCGGGGCAGTCGGGGATCTCGTTCTCGATCTCGACCGTATCTCGACCGGAGCCGTCGGGGGCTACACGCTCGTTTCCACGGATGCGACGTGGGCGGTGGGTACCGGACCGTTGTTCGGTTTGGTTCCTTCGGCCGCGACGTGGAGTCTGCTCGGCGCACCTTCGGCGTTGGGCAACCCGCTTCACTTCCCGGTGATCGCCGGGTCCGGGGTTTATCCCGATGCCCCGTTCACGGTGCCCGCGGGGACGCTTTCCGCGCTGGCGGGGCAGTCATGGGACTTCGTCGTCGTGCTTTACGGGACGGGCGGGTCCTACGTCGGCAGTTCGGCCGCCCGACGCGTCGCTTTCTGAGGACACATCGAGACGAAAAAAAACGCCGTCGGAAGTCCGACGGCGTTTTTCGTTTTCCGGCGGCTTCCGCCACCGACTCCCCAGGTAGGGCTCGAACCTACAACCAAGTGATTAACAGTCACCTACTCTACCATTGAGCTACTGGGGAAGAGTTTCCATGACCTCATCGGCCACGAAAGGCCCGGAAGTGTAGGAGGGGACCCGTTGCGGTTCAAGGGGTTGCGCGGCGAGGGGATTTCGATCGGTGGAGCGGCGCCCTTCGATTCGCGGTTGGGGTCGCGGAAAGGGGTCGGTCGGTCGGGGATTCCGAGGAGGGCGTGTTGGGGACCCCGTGAACTTCGGCCATGATGCGCGTATCCGATATGGTCGCGCGCCTTTTGTCGCGTGCGACGTTTTTTGAGACCCCCATGACCCAACTCCCGCTCCCGTGGATCGTCGCCGCCCTCGTTTGGGTGACCTCGACCCTTTCCCCGGCCCGTCCCGATGAAGGCATGTGGCCGTTCGACAGCCTTCCGCTCCAACAGCTGAAGGAGAAGTACAACTTCGAGCCTTCGAAGGATTGGCTCGACCACGTGCGCCTCGGCTCCGTGCGTTTCGACACGGGTGGTTCGGGTTCGTTCGTGTCGGCGAACGGATTGGTGATGACCAATCACCACGTGGCCCTCGAGACCATTCAAAAAGTCTCGACCCCCGAGAAGGACTACGTCAAAGATGGTTTCTCCGCTCGCGAGTACGGCAAGGAGATCCCGGGCAAGGACCTCACGCTCCGCCAACTGATCGCGATCGTCGACGTCACCGCCGATGTGGCTCCGCTCGCGGCGGACGCGCGTGAGGCGAAGTTGAAGGAACTTTGCGCCGACGCGAAGGCGAAGGAATGCGCGAAGCGCGGCTGGAAAGTCGGATTCAAGGCGGGTGCCGACGGCGCCCCGGGCAAGGAACTCGAAGACGCGCGCAGCGCGCGCATCGAAGCGGATCCGGTCGCTCTCTACGACGGCAACGCGTTCCGCGTGCACCTCTACCACGTCTTCGACGACGTTCGCGTCGTGTGGGCGCCGGAGAAGCAGGTCGCGTTCTTCGGAGGCGATCCGGACAACTTCACGTATCCGCGCTACAACCTCGACTGCGCGTTCTTCCGCGTCTACGAGGACGGCAAGCCGATCGACTCCTCCAAATTCCATTTCAAGTGGAATTCGGCCGGTGCGAAGAGCGGCGACCTCGTGTTCGTTTCCGGTCATCCGGGGTCGACCGAACGCCTCCTCACGCACGACGAGATGCGTCTGCACCGCGAACTCTGGGTTCCCGCGGTCGTCCGTTTCCTCGGGATGCAGCGCGACATGATGAAGAAGCGCATGGATGCCGACGAGAAGGCGGCGTTCGCGCTGCGCGACCAGTACTTCGGCGTCTGCAACAGCTTGAAGGCTTTCGAGGGCCATCTCCGCGGTCTGCGCGACGACGAGATGATGGCGAAGATGAAGGCGCGTGACGAGGAACTCGTCGCGAAGTCCGGCAAGCCCGAAGTGAAGACCGCGTTCGAGACCATCGCGAAGGCGACGGAAGCGATCGTGGAGAAGTACAAGGGTAAGAAGCCGAACCCCCAAGTGCTGAACAAGGCCATCGAAGAGGCGGCCGCCGGATACGCCGCCGAGAAGGGCGTCATCAACAAGGCGCGCTTCGAGGTGTACGGCACGGCGAACTATCCCGACGCCACGTTCACGCTGCGTCTCGCCTACGGCACGGTCAAGGGCTACGAAGCGGGGACGACGATGGTGCCGCCGAAGACGACCATCAACGGTCTCTACGAGCGCAACGCCGCGTTCGACAACCAGCACCCGTTCGACCTCCCGAAGCGCTGGATCGACGCGAAGACGAAACTGAACCTCGATACGCCGTACAACTTCGTGTGCACGGCCGACATCATCGGCGGCAACTCGGGTAGCCCGATCCTGAATCGCGAGGCCGAAGTCGTCGGTCTCGTATTCGACGGCAACATCGAGTCGCTTCCCGGCAACTACTGGTTCGACGAGCGCGTCAACCGCTGCGTCGGCGTCCATACGGCCGGAATGATCGAGGCGATGGACAAGGTGTACGGGGAAAAAGACCTGGCGAAGGAACTTCGGGGTAAGTAATCCCTTAAAATCGCTGTCCCCCGGTCGTGCGCTTGCATGAACCGGGGGGGTGCGACTAGGCTATAGCCACCCTGTCATGGCGAAGAAATTGTTCGTTGGCGGTTTGTCGTGGAACACCACGACGGAAACCTTGAAGGCGGCGTTCGAGGCGCACGGTCCGGTGCCCGACGCCATTGTGATGACGGACCGTGAAACCGGCCAATCGCGCGGATTCGGCTTCGTCACGTTCGCGAACGACGCGGACGCGGACAAAGCGGTCGAAGCGCTGAACGGCACCTTGCTCGACGGGCGACCCATCCGGGTCGACGTCGCGGCCGATCGTCCCGCGGGTGGACGTGGTCCCGGTGGCCCCGGATTCGGCGCCCCGCGCGGCCCAGGCGGCTTCGGCGGACCGCGCCCGGGTGGCCCCGGTCCCGGGTTCGGTGGCCCGCGTGGTCCCGGCGGCCCCGGTTTCGGTGGACCGCGTGGCCCGGGCGGACCCGGTCCCGGATTCGGTGGTCCTCGCGGACCCGGTGGCCCCGGTCCGATGGGCGGCCCCCCCGGCCCCGGCGGACCTCCGGCGGGTCGTGGCGGCGGCAAGAAGGGCGGATGGAAGGACGATCGTCCCGAACGGAACGCGAAACCCAAGCGGCGCCGCGACGACGACGAGCCGTTCAATCCGAATCAGGCGTTCGACTTCGACGACGAGTGATCAGTCGGTCGGCCGCGGGCGCTCGACACCGACGCGGGCGCGGGCGAAAACCTCGAGGCGGGTGTCCGCAGGGAACCCGCCCGTGGTACGCCCTCCGAGATGCGATTCGGAGAATGTGATCGCGCGGAGCGATTCGAGCGCTTCGGCACCCCGATGGAACGGCACACGCTCCATCTGCGAAGCGTGTGCGGAGACGGCATGGGCTTTTTCGCCGGAGGCCCCGGCATCGATGCGGATCAACGTGTTCGCTTCGCGTCGCGTCAGCTGGTGCCAAGGCCCTTCCATCGTGAACAGAATCGGTGAGCCTCCCGTTCGTGCGTAGGCGGCGACCGCTTCGTCGACCGTAATCCGGCAGAGCCGATGCGTCGGATGGGCGTCGGCGCGCGCCGGAGCGAAGATCCACGA
>CAIWVZ010000454.1 GCA_903916245.1 uncultured Planctomycetota bacterium
AGTTGCGGCGCGGCGGCGCGGAGCGCGCCGAACGCCGCGTCCGGCGTCGCCCGCCCGAAAGACGCCCGAAAAGGGCGGCGGGTCCGTGACCGAACGCGGGATGCGTTGGGAAGTCGTCGTGGACGTCGACGGCAAGTCTCTGCCCATCAAGGAGTTCCTCCACGACATGATCGGGGGAACGGTCGTGGGCTTGTTGACCGCGCTGCGCGGAGTCGACGCCCCAAAACGTGTGCGGCTCGACGTCCGACGCGTTTCGCGCGACGCATGAATCGTTGGTCGCTCGCCATCCTCGCCGGCGGGAGGTCTCGTCGGATGGGTGTCGACAAGGCGACCCTCGTTTGGGACGGGGAACCGATTCTCGGTCGGCTCGTCCGACGTCTTTCGCCGCCCGCGGGACCGACGCGGATCCTCGCGCGTCCCGGCCAGTCTCTCGCGCTCCCCGAGGGTGCGGTTCGGCTCGACGACACGGACGGGTCCGAAGGTCCCCTTTCGGGGCTCGTGGCGCTCGCCCGCACGTTTCCGGCGGAACCCGTGCTGGTCATCCCGTGCGACATGCCCGACCTGCCGTCGGGCCTTGGAGCCGCCTTCGCCGAGGCGCTCGACGCGGTAGGAGCGGATGGCGTCGTGACGGCCCCCGAAGGCCGTCCGGAGCCCTTCCCGTGCCTGTTGGGACCCTCGGCATGGTCCGCCGTGCGTGCGGCTTGGGACGCGGGAGAGCGCCGCGCCGACGCCTGGTGGTGGAGCGTCCGGCTCGTCTGGATCGACCCCGCCGCGGCGTTCCCGGAGGCTTGGCCGCAGGGTTTTTTGAACGCCAACGAACCCTCCGACCTGCGTTGAGTGACGCGAGGGAGGCGGCTAGGGTGACCCATCCGGAAGGCGCGCGCCGCCCGCATGACCCAAGACGCCCTCGACCGCCTCTACCGCCCGATCCTCGCCGACCTCGCCCGGGTCGAAGCGGAAATCGCCCAAGCCCTCGTGGCGGATCGCCATGAAATCGAGGAGATGACCGCCCACGTCGGGCGTTATTCGGGCAAGAAGATGCGACCCGCGATCGCCCTCATGATCGCCCAGCGGTGCGGCGGGGTGACCCCTCGGCATCACCGTCTCGGTGCGGTCCTCGAGATGATCCACCTCGCGACGCTCGTTCACGACGACGTCATCGACGGCGCGGACATGCGCCGCAAGTCGGCGACCGCCAACGCCAAGTGGTCGAACTTCGACGCGGTCCTCCTCGGAGACATCCTGTTCGCGCGCGCCATCAACCTGTTGGGGCGCCTCGGAGACGCCGCCGCTCTCGACGAACTCACGCGTGCGGTGTCGACGCTCTGCGAAGGTGAGATCCTCCAGAATCGTCACCGTCGCAACGTCGATCTCGAAGAGAGCCTCTACTACCGCATCATCGAAGAGAAGACCGCGATCCTCTACGCGGCCGGATGCGGATTATCGGCTCACCTCGGCGGCGCCCCGACGCCCGTGGTGGACGCGTTGCGAACTTACGGACTCGAACTCGGGACCGCGTTCCAGATCGTCGACGACGTGTTGGATCTCGTCGGCGACGAAGCCGTGGTCGGAAAATCGCTCGGGACGGATCTCCGCAACGGCAAGATGACGCTCCCCGTCATCTTCATGCGGGACGACACGTCGCCCGCCGGACTGGCCCTATTGACGAAAGTCATGAAAGGCGAGGGCGACGAGGCGGATGCGGCGGCCCTCCGTCGTGCGCTGGTCGAAGACGGGCACGTGGAAGCCGCGAACGTCCGAGCACGTGATCACCTGCGCCGCGGGCTCGAAGCCGTCGCCCGGGCGATCCCTTCGGCCCACGCGGATCTCGAAGAAATCGCCGGCTTCGTCGTCGTTCGCGCGCGCTAACGCGCGAGTCGGCGCTTCGCGAGTCGTGCCGCGTTGCGCCAAAGCAGCGCGACGGTGACCGGGCCGACTCCCCCCGGAACCGGCGTGAACGCGGAGCAGACGTCGGCGATCGTCGGAAGCGCATCGCCCACGATGGAGCGTTTGCCGTCGGTGAAGACTTCGTTGATGCCGACGTCGATCACCACCGCACCGGTGCGAAGCATGTCGGGCGTCAAAAGCCCGGCGCGACCGACGGCCATGACCACGATGTCGGCGCGACGCGTCACCGCCGCGAGATCGCGGCTTCGCGAATGCGCCAAGGTCACCGTCGCATCCTTCTCGACGAGAAGCAGCGCGGCGGGGCGACCCACGATCCGGCTGCGCCCCACGACGACGACGTCGGCGCCGCGCAACGGGATATTCGACGCGAGAAGGCATTCCACGACGGCGGCGGCCGTGCACGGCGCGACGGTCGGAGCGGATTCGAGAAGCGCGCCCAAATTCGCGGGGTGGACGCCTTCGACGTCCTTCTCGGGCGCAAGCCGGGCCTGAACGACTTCGGAGCGAACCCCGGCCGGGAGCGGCATCTGAACGATGACGCCCGTCACCGACGGATCGGCGTTCAACGCGTCGATTTCGGCGAGTACCGCCGCTTCGGTCGGTTCGGAAGCCCGGCGGACCTCGTACGACATGCCGAGGCGGGCGGCGGCTTTCGCCTGACGACCGAGGTAAACCTCGGACGCCGGATCGTGCCCCGCCGCCAACGCGACGAGACGCGGGACGACGCCCGCGGCTGCGAGTTCCGAGACGATCGCGGTCACCTCGTTTTCGAGGGCCGCGGCGATGGGGGCTCCGAGGATCGACGTTGCCATGGGCGGATGATGCCAAGGATGCGGAAATCGCGCTACGATCGGAGTCGGGAAAACTCCATGG
>CAIWVZ010000455.1 GCA_903916245.1 uncultured Planctomycetota bacterium
AGCCACGTGAGCATGCCGGTGAGCCAGAACGTGAACACCCCGAACATGACGAGATGGGCGTGCCCGGGGACCCAGTCCGTGAAGTGGATGATCTCCTGAAAGGCCAAGGTCGTCTGGAAAGAGCACTGCAGGCAGGTGATGAAGTAGAGGATCATCCCGGTGTAGAACCAGCGAATCGGCATGTTCGTCCGAAGCGCGTGGCCTTCGCCCCAAAGCGTCCCGAAGAAGTTCACGATGACGGTCGTGACGACGATTTCGACCGCCATCGTCGAAACGATCGCGCCGTACTGAACCGACATCGGAATCGACGACAGAAGGAAGTGGTGCACGCCGTTCAGCGGGTAGAAGAAGGCGAGGGCCCAGAAGCCGATGACCGAGAGTGCATGGCTCCACACGGGTTTGCGCAGAATGATGGGGACGAAGAAATACATGAGTCCCCAACCGAAGGGCGTCACGAAGAGACCGACGAGATCGTGGATGAAGAGCCCGGCGACCGCGGCACCGGAAGACCCGGCGACCGACCACTCCACCATCGTGTTGCCCATCACGTAGGTGAGGATGAGCCAGACGAATCCGGAGGCGATGTACCAAAGCGACACATACATGCGTTGATGCAGCGACTTGACGATCGGCGTGAGGAACTGGATCGCGAGGAGAACCGCTCCGATTTCGATGAGGAAGTCGATCGGAATGAAGTTGAGTTCGAAGGTTCCCGGCTTGAAACCCGTCGGCGTCTCACCCCATTCGACCGCTTGCGTATAGCCCATGAGCTGGCCGAGCGAGGTCGCGACCGAGAGGAACTGCCACACCCAGAAGATGAACCACCCGAGTTTCCCGCTCGCGACGGGGCGTCCCGTCAGTCGCGGAATGGCGTAGTACATGGCGCCGACGAACGCGTTGACGAGGAACCCGTAGGCGATTTCGTTCGTGTGCAGCAGACGCACACGCCCCGGAGAAAGGAGGCTCAGAGACTCGACCGGATAGAGCCCCACGAACTGAAGAGAGAAGAGGAATCCCCACACCATCGACGTGAGAAGGAAGGCGAACCCCGCGACGAAGTGCCATTGGACGAGCTTGCGGATGACGAGCGGTTCGGCGGCCGCGTCGGCTTCCGACGTGGAGAGGTTGAGGGCGATCGTCGACATGTCAGTTGCCTCCTTCCGCACCCATGCGACGGGTCGCGGGGATGGTTCCCGGTTGCTTCAGGCTCATCACGTAGAGCACGACGGCCCAGACGTCGGCGTCGGATTCCGACACCGCCGCCGGCATCGGGGTCCCGTTGAGACCGGAACGCATGCGGATGAACAGGTCGCGCGCCGTGTTGCCGGAGCGGAACGTCCCCGACGTGAAGTCTCGGGGCCGAATCTCCGCTTCCTGCCAGTCGCGCAGCGTGTAGGACGAGCCTCCGTCGCCGCGGCCCGTCGAGCCGTGGCACGACGCACACTGCTGTTTGTAGATCGCCGCACCGCGCGCGAGGACGTCCGGAGTGGAGGCGGGCGCATCACCGACCGGAATGCGCTTGCGCCCTTCGAACTGGTCGGCGTGCACGCGTCCCGCGATCTCTCCGAGGCGGGCATTCGCGACGTCCTTCGCGGAGGCGCCTTCTTCCTCCATGAGGTAGCGCGCGTGCGCCTGACCTTTTCCGAAGGCGGCGAGGTGGAGGACGTACGCGACGAGATCGCGACGCGTACCTTCGGCGAGGAGGGGAAACCCCGGCATCGAAGATCCGGGAAGACCGTTCGTGATCGTGCGGAAGAGGTCCTCGTCCGTGGGCAACTGGCCCGAGGCCGTCGTGCGGAATTTGAAATAGCCCTTCTGGAAGTTGCGCGGTTTCGGATCGAGCCACGTGGCGGCGTCACCGTCTCCCAAGCCCTCCGCCCCATGACAGCCGATGCAGTTGGCCGCATAGGCGGCCTTGCCGCGCTTCGCGGCGTCGCTCGCGGGCCACGCGTCGACGAAGAGAGGGCCGACGGATGCCGGATCCTGCGAGACGGGAAGGGGGGAGGCGGCGGGCGATGTGGTCGGAATCAGGAATCCGAGGGGTATCGCCAGTGCCGCGAGCGTCAAAGCGGCCGCACGAGTACGCATGGGTGTCTCCGTGAGGATCGGCGACGCGGAGATCCGGTCGCGATCGGCTCGAGGAAACGCTAAGTGACACCCGGATTCATCGGGATCAGACGGAGTGCGTAGACGAAGGGGGCCCCGAGGGCGGGGGGAGGGGGGTGCTTAGGACGCAGTCTCAACCGCGGCGTGCGGGAACGTCACGGAAGTTGATGTTTGCGCAACTCGGCGAGGGGGTAGAACGAGTCTCGCCAAGAGACGCCGCCGCGACGGAGGATCGTGATCATCGAGTTCCACAGAGCGACGAGGATGAGCGCGGCCCCCGCGTACTGTCCGATCAGCGTCGAGAGGCCGAAGCCGAGGCGTCGACCGATCGTCCACCATTCGATCGTCATCGGTGCGAATTGAGCGACGAGCGGAAGAAACATCCACAGCGGCGCGACGTCGCCGCACGCACCCGACGCGGCGACGACGGCCCAAACGAGAGGACCGTAGACGGTCGTCAACAATCCGACGGTGAACGCGACGACGAGCGTCGGCGAATACCAAAAGCCGCCGAAGAAGTTCTTCTCGAGCCCCTTCACGAGCAGCCAAGCCGTGTCGTGCCACGGGCACCGCACGGTGTCGAGGCCGTGGCGAAGCCTTTGTCGGAATCCCCACCGTTTCACGACCCGCCCGAGTTTGAAGTCGTCGCCCGTGTCGAGCGGAAGCGCGCCGTGTCCACCGATACGTTCGTAGACGTCGCGACGCAGAAGATTGAAGGCGCCGACACCGCCGCCGCCGCGCGGTCGGTCGGCGGTTTGTTCGTGGGCCAAGGTGCCGAGACTGTAGAGTCGCCCGAAGACGCCGACGGTGGCCGCCTTGAGCGGCGACATCGGGCGCGTGTCGGGAACGAGCGCCAAGTGATCGATGGCTTCGCGTTCGCAATGATCGACGACGCGCGCGAGAAAGTCGGGTGGATCGAGCGAAACGTCGCCGTCGGCGAACAGGATCCACGTCTTGCGCGCCGACGCCGCTCCGAGTCCGCAGGCATGGCTTTTTCCGAGCCATCCCTTCGGAAGCACGGTGTTGTGGATCACGCGAAGGCGCCCGCCGCCGAATTCGGCGACGAGTCCGTCGAGAATCGCGCCCGTACCGTCGGTACTGCGATCGTCCACGACGACGACTTCGAGATCGACATGGGTTTGGCCCACGAACCGGCGCACGGTCGCTTCGATATCGCGGGCTTCGTCCTTCGCGGTGATCACGACCGAAACGCCGGGCCGGCGATCGGTCGGAGGTGTCGGGGGAATGAGATCGAGGATCGGGGTGATCGTGCGCGAGGCCGCCAGGCCGAGGCCGCCCATGACCGCTTCGTGAATCGTGAGGCCGAGGGCGATGAGCGGAATGGCCGTCACGGCGTCTTCGGGAGCACGCGGGCGCTCCAACGGACGTCTTCGTCGGCGACGTCGACGAGCGGCGCCGCGGCGTCGGAACCCGGCCATGTGAATCGGATCTCGTGGATCGGGATGCCCTCGGCGCGGAAGCGGGATTCGTAGCGGGTCACGACGTCGCCGCGGGGAGCGTCGTCGGTCGACGATGTGATGACGTAGCCCGCGGCCGGGACCGTCTTGAGCGCGTACTCCCACAGGCGGCGGTTGTCCGTGCGGAAGAGTCCGACGGCCCCGGGACGCAACCAGCGACCGAACCCGCGGAGGCGCGGCGCCCAGGCGAGGCGACGTTTCGAATCGGTCTTCTTGGGCCACGGATCGGGGAAGAGGATCGCGAGCTCATCGAACCGGGCGGCGGGAATGCATGGGTCGAGCCGGGAGGCTTCGCCCACCATGAACCGCATGTTCGACACCCCCGCGGCGATGGCGTCGCGGGTCGCCTGATAGGCGCGTTCTTCCTTGAGTTCGAGGCCGACGAACAGGCGGTCCGGTTCGGCTTTCGCTCGGGCCACCAGCCAATGGCCCGAGCCGATGCCGACCTCGATCGTCGCGGGCACGCCTTCGGGAAGGTCCAACGGGCGCTCCGGCCCTCGGAGCCACTC
>CAIWVZ010000456.1 GCA_903916245.1 uncultured Planctomycetota bacterium
CAAGCGGATTTGTCCGTCGACGGCAAGACCTACAAAGGCGTCGGCGTCGGATTTCGCGGTGCCTCGTCGTTGTTCATGGTGGGGAAAGGCCAGAAGCGCTCCCTGAACATCTCGATCGACCACACCGATTCGGAATTGCGCCTTCTCGGCTACAAGACCCTGAACCTGCTCAACGCCCACGAAGACCCGACACTCATGCACTCGGTCCTCTTCGCGCGGATCGCCCGCGACTACGTGCCGACGCCGAAATGCAATTTCGTCCGTGTGGTGATCAACGGTGAGAACTGGGGCGTCTATTCGAACGCCCAACAGTTCGACAAGACCTTCATCGACGAAAATCTCCCGGGCGACACCGGCGCCCGATGGAAAGTCCCCGGATCGCCGCAGGGTGACGGTGGGCTCCGTTGGCTCGGCGACGATCTCGAAGCCTTCAAATCCCGCTACACCATGAAGTCAGGCAAGGAGAAGGACTGGAAGGCGCTGATGGATCTCTGTCGGACGTTGGACGCGACGCCGCCCGAGAACCTCGAAGCCGCACTCGCTCCTCTACTCGACATCGACAACGTGCTCCGGTTTCTCGCCGTGGACATCACGTTGGTGAACAACGACGGCTACTGGACGCGAGCGAGCGACTATTCGATTTTCCGAGGGAAAGACGGTCGTTTTCGCATCTTCCCCCACGACATGAACGAGACCTTCGCGATGCAGGCGGGGATGCGCGGCCCCGGTGGTCGCGGCGGGCCCGGTGGCCCGGGCGGATTCGGCCCGCCCGGGCGCCCCGACGAGGGTGGCCCCCCCCGGCGGTCCTCCTCCCGGCGACGGTCCGCCCTCGAACGACGGTCCTCGACCGCCGCAAGAGGGATCACCACCCGCGACTCGACCGATTCCGACCGGGACGCGACTCGACCCGTTGCTCGGGATGAACGACGCGCGCAAGCCTTTGCGATCGAAACTCCTCGCCGTGCCCGCCTTGCGCGAACGCTACCTCGGCTACGTCAAGGACCTCGCCACCCGCTGGCTCGACTGGAGCACGTTGAGTCCGATCGTCGCGGGATATCGGACGTTGATCGACGCCGACGTGAAGATCGATACGCGCCGTCTTTCCGGGTACGACATCTTCCGCCGCATGACCGCGGACGAGCCGTCGGAACTCGTGAAACAGGGGCGGCGTTCCGACATGAGCCTTCGCGCGTTCGCCACGGCGCGGCGAGACTATCTGCTCGGGCTCGACGCCGTGAAAGCCGCTCCGTTGCCGAAGCGTTAGAACTCCGCCTCCATGGACGGTTCGAACCCCGCGCATCTTTCACCGACGTTCTTCCGGGACGGCGAGACGCCGACATCCCGCGAAGTGAAGTGCGTGGCTCCGATCGCCGCCTTCGACGACATCGCCGCGTGGCTGTCGGAACGACTTGCCGTGGATCCCCACGGCGCCAAGGATCGGGGCGGCGACTACACGATCCACACGACGTGCCTCGACACGCCCGCGTTGGACATCTTCCATCGGGACGGCGACGACGCGTGTACGAAGCACCGTCTCCGCCGCTACGGCGAGGAACCGTGGGTGCACCTCGAACGTAAGGTGAAATCCGATGGTTGGGTTACCAAGGATCGGATTCGCATCCCCATCGCATCGATCGGCGGTCTGTGGTCGAGCGAAGCGTCGATTCCCGCGGATGCCCGGTGGTTTCGTGACGGAATCGCGGACGGGAATCTCGTTCCCGTCCGACACATGACCTACGTGCGACGCGCGTGGTTCAACGACGACGCGACACCGTTCCGCATCACCGTGGATCGGCGCCTCGAAGCGGCCGCCGCGGACCTCGGCGCCCCCGGACCCCGGCCCGGAACGCCCTTCCTCGCAGAATCCGCGATCGTCGAAGTGAAGTTCCGAAACGCACTCCCCCGCATCTTCAAAGAACTCCTCGAGAAGCGGGCGCTCGCCCCGGTGCGCATTTCGAAGTATCGTCGGGCCATGCGGGCCCTCCCCGCCTCCCCCGACACGTGATCCCTTTCTTCGAAACTCCGGCCGGCGGTTCCGCCGACGCCACCCTCGGACAGATGGTGGGACGCGTCGCCGCCGCATTGGTCGCCGCGCTCGTAATCGCGTGGACCTACCGCACGACCCATCGACGCGACACGAGTTACGCGCCGACCTTCACGACGACCCTCGTTCTCCTCGCGGTCCTCATCGCGGTCGTCACTCAAGTGATCGGCGACAGCGTCGCACGCGCCTTCAGCCTCGTCGGCGCTCTCTCCATCGTGCGATTCCGAACCGTCGTCGCGGACACGCGCGACACCGCGTTCGTCATCTTCGTCGTCGTGGTCGGCATGGCGGCGGGAACCGGAAAGCTCGACGTCGCCCTGCTCGGATTGACCGCGGGCTGCGTCACCGCTTTCCTCATGCACGCGCTCACGCGCGGTGCGGTCCGATCCGAAGGCGCCTGGAAGCTGACCGTCCGCATCGCGCTCGGTGGCCCCGGACCCCGCGCGATCGAAGCGGTGTTGGCGGAATCGACGGCCGCGTACGCCGAGAGCGGCACCGCCACGACACGGCAAGGTGCGGCGATGGACCTGACGTATCAGGTTCGGCTGAAGCCCGACGTGGCAGCCGCCGACGTCACGGGCTCGTTGAACCGCATCGACGGCGTGATGTCGGTCACCCTCGAGCGTCTCTGAACCTCCGCCCTCCCCCGAAATCGTGCTACAAAAAGGCCCCCGGGAGACGCCTCCCGAGATCCCGTAGCTCAGTTGGATAGAGCGGCGGTTTCCTAAACCGCAGGTCGTGGGTTCGAACCCCGCCGGGATCGTTGACGGCCCCCCTCTCCGAACGTCGAAGACTCGGAGGCGGCAACGACGCCGGACGGAAGACGTACCGCCTACTTCTTCGACTTGGAGATGCGCTCGACCTGCTCGAGATAGCGCGCCACGGTTTCGCGCGGCTTCACTTCCTGAGCGCGTCGCAGCAGAGGCAACGCGTCGCCGAAACGTCCCATCGCCACCAAGACCTGAGCCTGACGCACCTTGGCGTCGACTTCGTAGGACTCGATGCCGGCAGCACGCTCGTAGTAGAAGATGGCCTTCTCGCGGTCGTTCGACTTCGTGTAGTGCTGACCGAGGAGCATGAGCGCTTCCCCGTCGAGCGGATCGAGCTTCAGGATCTCTTCGAGAATCGCAACGGTCCCCGCGGCGGAGTCCCCCTCCGCCATGCCGAGACGCGCTTCGAGCTTGAGCAACTTGCGGCGATCCCCGTCGTTCATCCGCTTTTCCCACGTCGCACGCATCTGCTGCGTCACCTTGCGCGACGCCGCCGTGGCTCCCTTCCCCGCGAGGACTTCCGCCGACCGCAGGGCGCGGGCGAACGGCTGTTCGGGGTCGGCACCGATGGCGCGCGCATACGCGTTGGCCGACAGGTCGGCGAGGTTTTCCTGCACGTAGATGTCGCCGAGCGTGTAGAGGCCGTCGATGGTCGACTTCCCCATCCGGTCGATCATCTCGAGGTTCTCCGCCGCGCGGAGCGGCTGCTTCATCCCGAGATAGGTCTGCGCCTGCAGCATCCAGAAATCGACCTTGTCCGGATAACGGGCGATCAGGGCGTCGAGAAGGGTGGCCGCATCTTGGAACTTCTCCTGCTTGAACACGCAGCGAGCGAGACCGAGACGCCACTCCGTGTTTTCGGGCTGGAGCAACAGCGCATTGCGATAGGACGCCTCGGCGGGTTGGTAGTCCTCCCGCGCGGAGTGGGAGAACCCGAGCAATCCGTAGGCGTAACCGTCTCCACCGCCCAACTCGATCATGCGGGTGAACGAACGAATCGCTTCTTCATGGCGCGACGCTCGGACGTGGATGAGGCCGAGATTCCTCCACGCGCGACGGAACGTCGGGAACTTGTTCACCGCCTTCTCGAAGTTGACCAAGGCGTCGTCCATCCGGTCCTGCTGGAACTGAATGGACCCCAAAGTGAAGTCCAAGGTGGCCGACGCGTCGGGCTTCATCAGCGTCTTGAGGAGTTCCTCGGCTCCCGGAAGGTTCCCCGACGCCATCATGGGACGCACCTTTTCGAGGACCATGATCTCCTCTTGCGTCACGCGCGGCTCGATTTCGGCATTGATGCCGTATCCCGCGACGAACGCCTTCTTGAAGCCGGGGTCGTTCCAGATGGCGTCCATCCCGACGTCGCCCGTGCTCACGTCCGCGTACAAGGGCACGGTTCGAGGCTCCGCCGTCGGCAGATTCGCCTGAATGCGTGCACTCCGGCTGGAACAAGCGGCCAGGACGACACCGACGAGGGCGACGTCGCGGAAGATGCGGGTGAGTTTTGCGGTGCGGTCGATCATGGTGATCTCGTGAATGCGGGTTGGGGGATCAAGACCCGGGCGTGAAGCGAATCGGGACGCGCATGCGGCAATCGACGCGCGCTCCTCCCTTGACGGCGGGATCGAACTTCCATTGACGAACCGCTTCGAGCGCGGGCTTCTCGAATGCGGGGTTCGAGGACTTCTCGACCTTCGGGTTTTGAACCTTCCCGGTCGCGTCGACGATGAAAATCAGGGTGACGACGCCGTCGACCTTCTTTCCACGCAACTCCGCCGGATAGGAAGGTGCGGCTTGGAAAACGGCGCGCGGCTTCTGGTCGATCTCGGACATTCCGAACGCGCTCTCGAATTTCTCTTCGAGCGTGGCGGCCTTACCGGTGCCGCCGATGCGCCCGCCGGAGGCGAAAGAAAGGGCGTCGGCGAAATCGCCGCCGGAGGAGCCGCCACCCCCCGAAAGCGCCGCTTCGATCGACGATAGCGACGCCGCTTCGAGCGCGGGGGCGTTCGCCGCGGCGGACGCCTGCTCCATCGAACGGATGACCTCACCCGCGTCCGGCGGAGGCTCGGCCTGCTCCTCGACGGCTTCCTTCGGCTCGGTCGGCTTCGCCTCCTTCTCCTCCTTCGCCTTTTCCGTCGTCGGAGCCTCGTCACCGACGAGGTCGACCTCGCGCACGACGGTCCCCTTCTCCTCGTGTTTGCGGAAGAAGATCCCGCCGAACAGAAGGATGCCCAAGTGGAAGGCGATCGCGAGAATGATGCCGAGAACGCGTCCGAACTTCATTTCTTGTCCGTCGAGATGCCGACCTTCGCGATTCCGAGTTTCCGCACCTCATCCAGCACGCCGACGACATGTTTGAAGTCGGCGGACGCGTCGCTGTTGATGATGACTTTCGGATCCTTGGCCGTCGCCTTGTAGGACTGCAACTTCATCGGAAGCTGCGCCACGGTGATCTTCTCCTTGTTGAAGAAGACGTCACCCTTGTCGGTCACGCTCAACGTGACCGCCTTGTCCATCTGCTGTTGGTCGCCCTGCGAGACGGACGTGGACGCCGTCGGGAGGGCCACCTGAACACCTTGGTTCTTCGTCATCGACAACGAAACCATGATGAAGGTCGCCAACAGAAAGAAGATGATGTCGATCAGCGGGATGATCTCGATGCGGGCGGTCTTCTTCTTGCCGCGACGCATGCCGCCGCCACCGCCAGCCATGTCAGGCTCCAGCTCCCACCGGCACGCCCAGCGACACGCCCGCGCGTGCCTCGGCGGCCGAC
>CAIWVZ010000457.1 GCA_903916245.1 uncultured Planctomycetota bacterium
CAAAAGCACGTTCCCGATCGCCGTCGGAATCGGACCGCCGCCGATCGTCGAAAACGCCACGAGCACCGGTGCGTTCGGAGACGCGTGCGTCACGAGCAGCGACGCGGGCTGATTCGTTCGGGCGCGCGTCAACGTGCAGACGAGACCGTTCGCGTTTCCCGTCCACGCTTGGAAATCGTCGATGAACGGATTGTTGTAGTAGCCGAATCCGACGCGCGTTCCCGAAGGAGGCATCGCGAGGACGCCGCTCGCCGAGAACGTCTGCGGATTGGCGCCGGCGGAATCGCGGAGTTCGAGATTCACCGTGTTCCCGCCGTTCGTGAACCAGACGGTGGCTTCTCCCGCCGCGAGCGGAGTCGTGAGATTGGCGAACGACGCACCGGAGAACCAGGCTCCGGCGTTGACCGCCGCGTTCCACCACACGCGATCCGCGAGGCCGTCGCCGTCGTTGTCGCCGATGCGGACCTCCACGGCCGACCACGTCGACGTGTCGGCGCCGCAGATGATCGAGACGCGATCGCCGCCACCACCGTTCATGGCCCACGTCATACGCGCCGCGGTTTGCGACCACGAAGCGTTGAACGTCGTGTGCACACTCCATCCGAGATCGAACGGGCTGTTGCCGACGATCCGATTCCCGGAGATCTGCGCGTCGGCGTTCACTTCGGTCCAATCGAGGCCGAGTTGCGTCCCGGCGGCACGGTTGAAGAGATCGTTCACGGCCTGCCCAGCGGCCTGAGCGGACACGTCCGTCGCGAGAACGAAGAACATCGATGAAAAAAGAACGCCGACGGTGGTTTTCATGGCTCGATTATAGGCGAAATCGACACGCCGCCCCGACGGCGGCGCATGGATCCGGAATCGGTTCGCGTTAGGATTTCCGAATTGGAGCCGCGCATCCTCAGGCTCCGCAAGGAATACCATCGTGAGCGACGGCATCAGCGTGGAGAAACTCCTCGATCCCGAGGAAACGAGCCTCATGGTCGAGCGCCTCAGCCAACCGCGGCTGCGCGAGCTCTACGGTTGGTTCCAGTCGAAGTCCGGCGCGGATCGCGGAATGGCGTTCGTCCGCCTCGCCCCCATCTTCGACACGTCGAACTTCTCCTACTTCTTCGGGGTCCCGACCACCGAGCTCGAACGACGCATCGAAGCGAGCGCCGAGTCCCTTCATCGGGCGTTCGCCCTCGGGATCACCTTCGGACTTTCGGTTTGTCGTCACGAAGACCCGAACGATCCGTTCGAGGCACGCACGGTGGTTTTCCCGCAGATTCTCGAAGGAATCTCCGCACTTCGGCCGACTCCCCTACGCATCATGCGAACCAAGGATCGTCCCGAAGAGACGCCGCCGCGCGAACCGGTGGACCAAGGCGAGGTCACACGCTCGCTCATGGAACGCGAACCGCGGATCGCCGACGTGATCGTGTCCGCGTGTCGCATGGCCGAACTCGCCGCCGACGAAGGCCCGCGCCCGTCGACGGGGGCCTTCGACAAGGAATCCTGGATGCTCCGATTCGTATGGTGCGTCGGGATCCTCGCGACGGGCGTTCTCCTTCCGAGCGACGCGGCGGCCTTGCTCCTGCGCTCGAAGGAGGAGAGCCCGCACCTTCCCGCGAAGGTACCCGCCGAAAAGGCCCCTTCGCGCCGCCGCACGAAACGCGTGAAGGCCGTCGTGCGCAAGCGGGCGAAACCCGCCGCGCGCCGCACCTCCAAGAAGCCTCGCGGGAAACGCTGAGGCGCCCCCCGGCGGCGCCGGATATCCGGCGCCGCAACTCGGGTTAGGAAGCGGATTTGGGGCTATCCTTCCCCGAGTGACTACGGCGCCCCCCCTCATCGCCCATCTCGTCTTCGCGTTCGACACCGGAGGCATGGAGAACGGGATGGTGAATCTGCTGAACCGGCTCCCCCGGGATCGGTATCGCCATGCCGTGATCGCGTTGACGCGGATCTCGGACTTCCGTCGGCGCGTCGCGCGCGACGACGTCGAGTGGGTCGAACTTCGGCAGCCGAAAGGCAACGACTTCGGAACCCATCGCACGTTGTACCGATGGCTACGCAGCCGACGTCCGGCGATCCTGCACACGCGCAACTTGGCCACGCTCGAAGGGCAGATCACCGGGCGCTTGGCGGGCGTCCCCGGACGGATCCACGGAGAGCACGGGCGTGACGTCCACGATCTCCACGGAGCCACGCTTCGCTATCGTTGGTTCCGAAAGCTCGTGAACCCGATGATTCATCGCCACATCGCGGTGAGCGTCGACCTCGCGCGATGGCTCGAAAGAGATATCGGCGTGCCGACCTCGCGACTGGTTCACATCATGAACGGCGTCGATGCGGTGCGATTCGCTCCTCCGATCGCGAACGCCCGCGCGCCGCTCCCTCCCGAATTCGCGACCGACGACGTCCGTGTGATCGGCACCGTCGGTCGCATGCAGGAAGTGAAGGCGCAAACGTTCCTCACGCGCGGTTTCGTTCGATTGATCGAGCGACGCCCGGACCTACGTCGCAAAGCCCGCCTCGTGCTCGTCGGAGACGGCCCCCTCAAGGCCGACTGCGAGCGGCTGCTCGACGCGGCCGACGCCCGGGCCCTCGCATGGCTTCCGGGGACACGCGGCGACATCCCCGATATCCTCCGCGCCCTCGACGTCTTCGTGCTGCCGTCGCTGAACGAAGGAATCTCCAACACGATTCTCGAAGCGATGGCGACGGGACGTCCGGTCGTGGCGACGGCGGTCGGCGGCAACGTGGAACTCGTCGACGACAGGCGCACGGGATTCTTGACGCCGTCGGGCGACGTCGACGCCTTGGCCGACGTCCTCGCACGCTTCTTCGATGATCCCGGTCTCGGAGCCCGGCTCGGTGGCGAAGCGCGGCTACGCGCCACGCAGCGCTTCAGCATGGATGCGATGGTGCGCGGCTACATGGACGCCTACGACGCGGTGCTCGCGAGCACCGGGGCGAGGCCGCGATGAAAGTTCTGACGTTCGGCTCCCTCTTCCCCGATGCGACGCGTCCGTCGCACGGCGTCTTCGTGGAGCAACGGCTTCGGCACCTGATCGCCGAAGGCGGCATCGACTCCAAAGTCGTCGCCCCCGTCCCTTGGTTTCCCTCCGCCCATCCACGTTTCGGCGACTGGGCCGCCTACGCGGCGGTTCCCGCGCGCGAGATGCGCGACGGCATCGAAGTCCTTCACCCGCGGTGGCTCTCGATTCCGAAGATCGGCATGACCGTCGCACCGTCGCTCATGGCGATGGGAGCCCGTTCGACCCTTGCGCGCATCCTCGCGGAGGGTTGGGATTTCGACGTCATCGACGCCCAGTACTTTTTTCCGGACGGCGTCGCGGCGGTGAGTCTCGGTCGACGCTTCAAGAAACCCGTCGTCATCACCGCGCGTGGGACCGATCTCAATCTGATCCCCGAACATCCGGTGGCGCGCGGCATGATCCGCGCCGCCGCAATGGAAGCGAAAGCGTGCATCACGGTGTGTGCCGCCCTGAAGGACGTCTTGATCGACATGGGAGTCCCCGACCACCACGTCCACGTCCTGCGCAACGGCGTCGATCCGATTCGTTTCGCGCCCCCCGATGACCGCGACGCGCTGCGCCGCGAGTTCGGCTGGGCACGCCCCACCGTCGTCTGCGTCGGCCACTTGATTCCGCGTAAAGGGCCGGATCTCGTCCTGCGCGCCGTCGCCGCTCTCGACGACGTCGCGCTTTGCTTCGTCGGCGACGGACCGGAAGAGGGCAACTTGCGCCGTCTCGCGTCGGAACTCGGAATCTCGGATCGCGTCTCCTTCGCGGGACGCCAACCTCCGGAATCGGTGCGCCGCTGGTTCGGGGCGGCCGACCTCTCCGTTCTCGCCTCGGATCGCGAAGGGTGGGCGAACGTCCTGCTCGAATCGATGGCCTGCGGCACGCCCGTCGTGGCGACGCGCATCTGGGGCACGCCGGAAGTGGTCGCCGCTCCCGAAGCCGGAGTGCTCGTCGATCGCACGCCCACGTCCATCGCCGACGGCATTCGAAGGCTTCTCGCCACCCCCCCGTCGCGCGCTTCGACCCGCGCCTACGCGGAGACCTTCGACTGGGGCGCCACCGCGCGCCGCCTCAAGTCCGTATTGACCGAAGCGGCGCGTCGCTAGATTCAGCCGCCGGACTTTTCAGGCGCGGGCGTGGCGGGCTTCTTCTTTTCGCCCGGATTCGGTCCGGGTTCGAGTTTGGCCGACTTCACGTCGTCGAAGACGATGTTGTCGCCGGCGTCGAGTTCGAGCGACCATTCGACGTCGGCCGCCCAGTGCTTACGCTCCGCGGTTTCGAAGACGAAGGTATGCGTGGCTCCGGCCTTGAGGGCGGGCGTGGTCCACGACTTCACCTTGACCTTCTTGCCTTTCTCGCCGACCGTCGCCCACAGCGACGCTTTGCGGCCACCCGCGTTGTCCGCCGGTCCGATGTTCTTCACCGTCGCCTTCACGGCGAGCGTGTAGGCGTCCTTCCACTGCCCGCCGAGGGCTTCGGCGGAAAGGTCGGAGATCTCGCCCTTCTTCACTTCCTCGTTCTTGTTGTTGTTCGGATTGTTGTTGCGGGGAGGACGCGGAGGCGTCCGCTGCGCCGACACCGCACCGGCCACGATCAACACCACGGACAACGTCGTCAGAAGTCTTCGCATGGGGAACCTCCGGCCCCATTCTACGCGGAGCGGCCCGTCCCCCGTCGAGATAAGATCGCGGCCATGGCTTCCCCCGATACGTCCCATATCCGCAGCTCGCTTTACGCCAATCTCGGCATCGCCGTCATCAAGGGGATCGCCGCCGCCCTGACGAAATCCGGAGCGATGCTCGCGGAATCCATCCACTCCGCCGCCGACGCGACGAATCAGCTTCTCCTCCTGCTCGGCGTCCACCGCTCCGGAAAGGCTCCGGACGCCACCCACCCGTTCGGCTACGGCCGCGCTCTCTACTTTTGGTCGTTCATCGTCGCCTTGCTCCTCTTCTCCGGAGGCGGCGTGTTCTCGATCTACGAAGGGATCCACAAACTCGAACACCCCGAACCGATCACGCGTTGGTGGATCGGCGCGGCGGTCCTCGCCGTGGCTCTCGTGATCGAAGGTGCGGCGACGTGGGGCAACATCAAGGAAATCCGTCGCCGCCGCGGCACGACCCCCTTCTTCACCTACTTGCGGTCGACGAAGGATTCGGATCTCGTCGTCGTCTTCGGCGAAAACAGCGCCGCCGTCCTCGGACTCCTTCTCGCGCTCGTGGCCCTTCTCGTCGCCGTCGCGACGAACGATCCGGCGTGGGACGCGATCGGCACGATCCTCGTCGGCGTCGTCCTCATCGCGGTCGCCGTCTTCTTGGCGAAGGAAGTCAAAGCCCTTCTCGTCGGCGAAGCGGCCGATCCCGGCGTGGTCGCGGCCGTCCACGCCGCCGCGGAGCGCCATCCCGCCGTCGGTCGCGTCGACCGCGTGCTCACGCTTCAGCAGGGCCCGGGACAGGTGATCGTCGCGATCCGTGTCGTGGTCCCCGCTACGGGAACGGCGGCGGAATTGCTCGCCGCGCTCGCCGCCTATGAGAAAGACGTCCGCGCGGGGGCTCCCGACATCCGGTGGTGCTTCATCGAACCGGCTGCGGAACGCCCCGTCTCAACGCCTTGACGGCTTCGACGATCAACAAGACCGCCACGACGAGAAGAACGGTCGAGACGGCGCCTGCGGGATCGAAGCCGCGCCCTTCCGCCACGCGTCCGACGAAACGGGCCACGGCGAGCCCGAGCGCCCACAACGTCGTGATCATCATGAACACCATCGGCACCCCGGTCACCCATGCGAGCTTGGGGCGCTTTCCCTTCATGATCCACAACGTCAGGCTGAGCAGCGTCAACGATGCGAGCAACTGGTTCGACGTCCCGAATACGGACCAGAACATCTTCCACGCCGGAATCGCCGCCCCTTTCGGATCGGACATCCGGACCGACATGAACCATGCGGGCAGGGCGAGCGTCGCGACGGTTCCGAGCACGGCACCGAGACGCCCTCGAATCCCCGTCAACTCCTGAAAGATGTAACGACAAAGTCGCGTCGCCACGTCGAGGGTGTCGTAGACGAACGTCGTGAACGCGAGCAGGGCGAACGACACGGCGAGTTCGGGTCGTACGCCGAACGTCTCGACGAAGGCCGAGACTCCGAGCGCGTAGATCTTGTCGGGGTTCATCTTCGACGCCGCATCGCCGGGGACGAGCGACATCACGCAGCAGACGGACAGCACGGCGACGACACCTTCGAG
>CAIWVZ010000458.1 GCA_903916245.1 uncultured Planctomycetota bacterium
ACGGATTCGACGGCGAGCGCCGCGACGCTTTCACGACGCCCGTCGGCCCGCGCCCGCTCGCAGCACGGCTTGAAGCACCCGAGATGCGGGTAGCCGGCGTCCTGCGCGCAACCGAGCGACACGATGCGCCACACGGGTCGCGTGCCGTCGCCGCCCGCGGGAGACCGCGTCGCGCATGCCGCGACGAGCGCCGCACAGCCGAGCACCCACATCCACCGCGTGATCGCACTCATGTCGCGGCGACTCTAGCCGCACGCGACGACATGCATGCGGGCATTCGGGCGGCGCGCCGCACGACCGAAACCGAAAAATCCCTATCGAAGAGACCGGGAATCGCGGCTAACCTCTGCCCCCAAGGGAAACCCGCATGCTGCTCAAGGGAAAAATCGGCGTCGTTCTCGGAGTCGCGAACAAGCGTTCGATCGCGTGGGCCATCGCGCGTCGCGCCGCGGAGGAAGGGGCCGACCTCATCCTGACCTACCAGAACGAACGCCTGCGGGAGAACGTGGAATCCCTCGCGGCGGACCTTCCGACGCCGCCGCTGATCCTCCCCTGCGACGTCGGCAACGACGCCGAAGTGGACGCCCTTTTCGCCGCCATCGGCGAGAAGAAGGGAGGACTCGACTTCCTCGTCCACGCGTTGGCGTTCGCGAAGAAGGAAGAACTCGACAAGGACTTCTTGGCGACGACGCGCGAAGGATTCAACCTCGCGCTCGACATCTCCGCCTACTCGCTGACGTCCCTGACGAAGCGCGCCGCCCCCCTCATGCAGGGACGCAAGGCGTCGATCCTGACGCTCTCCTACATCGGGGCCGAGCGGGTCGTCCCCCACTACAACGTCATGGGCGTGGCGAAGGCCGCTCTCGAAGCGTCGGTGCGTTACCTGGCCGCCGATCTCGGTCCGTCCGACATCCGCGTCAACGCGATCTCGGCGGGCCCCATCAAGACCCTCGCGGCGATGGGCATCTCCGGGTTCTCGGGAGTGCTCGACATCGTGGAGGCGAAAGCGCCGCTCCGCCGCAATATCGAGACGAACGACGTCGGCGACGCCGCGCTGTTCTTCCTGTCGAATCTGTCGCGTGCCGTGACCGGCGAAGTGCTCTACGTGGACAACGGCTTCCACTGCATCGGACTCTGATCGCGCCGCGGCGCGGCGATCAGATCTCGATGATCTTCGGATTCGGTCCGCCGTCGGAGGGCGGAGACGGCGGCGGCCCGCCCATGAACGTCGGACGCGCGGGCCACCGCGGCGCCGCGCAGAGCGCGACGCAAAAAAGCCAAAAGGCTCCGAACGTCGACGTACCCGCCCGATAACCGTCCACCCACCACCACACGGCGAGCGCCGCCACGGCGCCGACGGCGACCTTGAGGCCGAGGCCGTCCCCCGTGAACCTGCGCAACACGGCTTTCAGAATCCACGCGGGGATGAAGACGACGACCGCGAGGGCGAGAAGGACGATCCCGAAGACGGCGATGAACGCCATCATCGGCTTCGAGATGTTGCTTCCGAGAATCACCATGGCGGGACCTCAGTCGGGTTCGATCGTCACGGTCAACGGAAATCCGTTGCCGCGGGCGACCGACGTCACCTGCTCCTGACGGAATTCGGCTTCCTCGAAAGGCAACACGGCGACGACCGCGAGG
>CAIWVZ010000459.1 GCA_903916245.1 uncultured Planctomycetota bacterium
GTCACCCTGAAGTTGGTGGGTGCCGCGTGCGGGACGCTCGGCGTCGACGTCCCGACGGCCCTGCGCGAAGTCGGCAAATGTTGGACCGTCTTCGTCGCCGAGAAGGGGTACGGCCATCTCCTCGACGCATCGGGGAGCACCCTACCCGAGTTGCTTCGCAACCTCGATCAGTTGCATGCCCGTATCAATTTGATCTTCCCGGATTTGCGGACGCCGGGATTCTCGGTCACCGACGAGGGGCCCGATGAACTCGTTCTCCACTACTATTCGGACCGTCCCGGATTGGGCCCGTTGGTGATCGGCCTCGTCGAAGGACTGGCGACCCGCTTCAACGTGACCGTCGACGTGACCCCGTTCGACTGTGCGACACCGAAACCGCATGCGGCCTTCAAGGTGCGTTGGGCTCCGGTGGCTGCATGACCGAGAAGTTCGCCTTCCCCGGGTCTCTGGTTGCGACGTTGTTCCCGTTCCACGTCGCGGTGGATCGGGAAATGCGCGTGGTATCGCTTGGATCGCGGTGGGCGACGTTCGACGACTCGGTCGTCGCGGGACTCCGCTTCTCCGAGGTGGCGGACTTCAAACATCCGTCGGGGGACAAGTCATTCGACGCGTTGATCGCGCACCCGGACGCCCTCGTGGTGTTCACGTTGAAATCGAAGCCGGGACTGCGTTTCCGCGGACAAATCGTCGCATCGGCCGATCGGTCGATGGCGGTATTCGCGGGGACGCCGTGGCTTTCAAGTCTCGCGGAACTTCCGACGTGGAAGTTGACGTTCAACGACTTTCCGCCGCATAGTCCCATGGGCGACATGCTCCTTCTCGTCCAAGGGAAGGACACGTCGCTCGAAGACGCGCGTCGTTTGGCGCAGAGAGCGGAAGCGGAACTCGCGACACGCACGGAACTCGAACAACGACTCCGTCAATCGCAGAAGATGGAAGCGATCGGGCGTCTCGCCGGCGGGATCGCCCACGACTTCAACAACATCTTGATGGCGATCGCCGGGTTCGCGGATTTCGCCCGCGACGACGCTCCGCAGCAACATCCCGTCCGCGAATGGATCGATCGGATTTCGGAAGCCTGCAACCGAGCGTCGTTCATGACGACGCAACTTCTGTCGTTCTCCCGTCAGAACGTGCGGCAGATGACCGTCCTCGACATCGCCGAAGAGCTGCGGACGGCCGAGCGCTTGTTGTTGCCGTTGCTCGGCGAGCGGATCGTGGTGCGGTTCGTGATCGATCGCGGTGTCGGCCATGTACGCGCGGACGCCTCTTCCATCCAACAGGTCGTGATGAACCTTGCGATCAATGCCCGCGACGCGATGCCCGACGGAGGCTCGCTCACGATCCGTGCGGTCGACGCGATCTCGGGCGGCGGCGATCCGGCTTTCGTCAATCACATCATGATCGAAGTCGTCGACACGGGCGTCGGGATGGACGAAAAAACGCTTTCGCATATCTTCGAGCCGTTCTTCACGACGAAGGAAGCGAGCAAGGGCACCGGACTCGGTCTCGCGACCGTCTACGGGATCGTGACGCAGGCGGGGGGGCGGATCGACGTCGTTTCGAAACCCGGCCAGGGTTCGACCTTTAGGGTGTACCTCCCGAGGGTCATTTCCGAATCGGTCGCTCCGGCACCGACGACGACCGCGAGTCCTGCACCCACCCGCGAGCGGGTGCTTTTGGTGGAAGACGAAGACGTCGTGCGCGATCTCTTGGCGCGTACGCTCAGGAAGGCGGGGTACGACGTCCACGCCTCTCCGTTGCCGTCCGAGGCGGCGGCGTGGGTGGCGGCGGGAAATCCCGTCGACGTCATCGTGACCGACGTGGTCATGCCCGAAAAATCCGGTCCGGAACTCATTCGCGACCTCGAAGTTCGGCTGCCGGGCGTCCCGGTCGTTTTCATCTCCGGTTACGCGGCCGCCGCCGCCCCGGAACTCGGTCGATTGGCGCCGCATCAGCGCTTCCTTCCGAAGCCGTTCGCCCCGCCGAAGTTGCTCGCCGTCGTCTCCGAATTGCTCGCGTCGAGCAAGTAGAATTCGAAAGATTCGCACCCTCGGTGCGTAGGATCGACGGGGCAGCACGATGAAGACCACGACATGGACGGAACGGTTGCGCCGCGTCCTGGCGGCGCTTGCAGTGACGGCTTCGGTCGGCGCCCAAGCACCGGAGGGCGAGGCGGCAATCCGTACCCCGCCTACCGCCGAGCAGACGGCCTTCTTCGAAAAGCACATCCGCCCCGTTCTGGTTCGCGATTGTCAGGGATGTCATGCGTCGGGCCTTCCCGACGTGAAGGCGGACCTCGCCCTCGATCATCGCGACGGTTGGATCCGGGGTGGCGTCAACGGCCCCGCGATCGTTCCAGGGAATCCGAAGGAAAGCCTCCTCGTTCAGGCACTCCGTTACACGGATCCGCACATCAAAATGCCGCCACGGGGCAAGTTGTCGGAAGACGTGATCCGCGACTTCGAAACGTGGGTCGCCATGGGGGCTCCCGACCCGCGTATCGAATCACCGAAAGGGCCGACCAACGACGTCGGCGACGGCAACTTGCCGAAGATCGGCCGCAACGTCTCCGACGCCGATATCGCCGCGGGGCGCGCGTGGTGGTCGTTCACGAAGCCGAAAGCCGCCTTGCCGCCGACGCCGAAGCGGGGCGATTGGGCGTGGTCCGACGTCGATCGATTCCTGCTCGCGGCGATGGAAGACAAAGGACTGGCTCCCGCTGCCGACACGGATCGTCGGACCTGGTTGCGTCGCGTCACGTTCGACCTCGTCGGCCTGCCGCCTTCACCGGCGGAACTCGACGCGTTTGAAAAAGACACGTCGCCCGAAGCCTTCGAAAAGGTCGTCGATCGTTTGTTGACGTCTCCGCACTTCGGCGAGCGTTGGGGGCGGCATTGGCTCGACGTCGCGCGCTA
>CAIWVZ010000460.1 GCA_903916245.1 uncultured Planctomycetota bacterium
GCCGTCGCGCAGGACGTCCAACATCGCGGGTGCCGCGGGATTGCGTTTCAGCCAACGTGCGAAAAAGTCGATGCCGTCGCGCAGCACTTCGCGGTCGACGGACGTGACGACGTCGCCGACGACCAAGCCCGAGCGCTTCGCGGGACCTTCCGCGTCGAGGCGTGCGACCCGAACTCCGTTGGGCAGCGCTTCGAATTCACATCCGAGTCGCGAATGCCCGAGCATCTGCGGATCGAGCAGCTGCGACACGAGTTCGCGCACACGGTTCGACGGAATCGCGAATCCGATGCCGCCTTCGGCGCCTTGACGCACCGCGGTGTTGATGCCGATGACGCGACCGTTGATGTCGAGGAGGGGGCCGCCGGACGATCCCGGGTAGATCGGCGAGTCGATCTGAAGGAAGTCTTTGAACACCGGCTTGCCCTCGAAACGCACTTCGCGATTCTTCGCGGAGAGAATCCCGGAAGTCACCGTCGACGCGAGCCCGAGGGGGTTGCCGAGGGCGAGCACGGTTTCGCCGACGAACGCCGCGTCGGAATCGCCGAGCACCGCGTAGGGGAAAGGCCCCGGGGTGCCCGTGATGCGCAGGAGCGCGAGGTCGTTGTCGGGGTTCGAATTCACGACGTCGGCTTCGAGCGTCGCTCCTCCGGCCACCGATTTCATCTGAAGCGTGATCCGTTGGGCACCGTCGATCACGTGGTCGTTGGTGAGGACGTAGCCGTCCGGGTGGATGATTACTCCGGATCCGAGGGAGCGCGTCGCGGCCCGCCGACCGTCGGGGGTGGTTTCGATCTCCTCCGGGCTTGCGAAGAGCTTGCCGAAGAAGTTGGAGCGGCGCTGCGCGACATACTCCTGAGCGCGAACGTTCACGACGGCGGGGCCGACGTTCTCCACCGCGATGACGACGGGAGTGCGTCGGTCGAAGGAGGGAAGTTGGGGGACGACTTGCGCGAGCAGAGTCCCCGTTGCGAGGAACGCGGCGCCGATGACGGACTTGGTACGATGGGTAGCCATGGCGGGTCGTGGGGAAGCGTGTTCCCACGGCTCATCATACGGACGACTTTCCGGAGATGCCCCGTTTCGGGGAGGCCCGATGCCGATCGCCGCCTTGATCCTCGTGTTGTCGATCGGACTCGCCGGTTGCGGCGATCCGCCCCCGACTCCGCCCCCGACGCCACCCGCCGAGGACCGCGAGGCCAAGGCGTCGGCGCTGTTGACCCGGTCCCGCGCGGCACCCGTCGACGAAAAGGTGGCGCTGCTCAAGAAGGTGGCCGGGGTCTACGGGGACACCAAAGTCGCTCCCCGGGCGTACTTCGAACTCGTTCTCTATCAGTTGTTGCTCGAACCGCCGGCCTTCGACGAAGCGTTCGCGTCCGCCCGCGCCTTCGCCGACCGACATCCGACCGAACCGTTGGTCAGCGAAGGTTTCCACCGCGTCTACGACGCGGCGAAGTTCCGCGGCAAGCCGGAACTGGTACCCGCGGTGGCCGAAGCCTGGCTCGCATGGTTGTCGGCGCACGATGCGGCGAACGACGTCCCGAAGGCCGTGCTGCTACCGGATCTCGTCGGACTGCACTTGGCCGAAGGACGATGGGGGGACGCGAAGGTCGCGGCGGATGCCGCGCTGGCGGATCCCGCACTGCCGCGCCACCGTCGGGCGGAACTCCTCCACAGAAAGGGCGTTCTTCTCGCCCGATATCTCGGGGACCCCGCGACGGGATGCATGGCGTTGCGCGAATCGTTGGAGGTCTGTCTCGACCTCGAGGCGTTGCAGGTCCCGATGCGTTACGACGCCGAAGGCGTTCTGACGGACCTCGCGGACGTCGCCGGGCGAGTCTTGGCTCTCTTCCGCGCGACCTGAGTCTCGGAAACGCACGAAGCCCCCGGAAACGTCGTTTCCGAGGGCTTCGATGGGCGTAACAGGATTCGAACCTGTGACCTCCACAATGTCAATGTGGCGCTCTAACCAACTGAGCTATACGCCCGGTCAAGGCGGAGAATGATGCGCGACGGGACGTGGTGCGTCAAGGGGGGCCGAAGGGGAGACGCGCGCCGAAATCCCGCTTGAAGGCGGTCCTTTGAAACCGAAGGATGGGAGCCCGGTTCGCACGCGACTTTCCGCGTGCCCCTTTCGGAATCTTTGCCTCATGATCATCGGAATCCCGCGCGAAATCAAGAAAGACGAAGGTCGTGTCGCGATCGTGCCCGCCGGCGTCGACGCCCTCGTCCGCAAAGGCCACAAGGTCCTCATCGAAACGTCCGCGGGCGTGAAGTCCGGAATCTCGGACGCGGAGTTCGCGGCGGCGGGCGCCGAGATCGTCGCGACGCCGGCCGACGTCTTCGGCCGCGCCGACATGATCATCAAGGTGAAGGAACCTCTCGAACCCGAGTGGAAGATCATTCGGAAGGGCCAGCTTCTCTTCACGTAC